>CAZLND010000040.1:0-13144 GCA_964560635.1 uncultured bacterium
TTATGTCTATCTGAAAGCCGACAAGTGGCTGGTCTTCACCGCGGGTAAATTCTCTAATGTGCTCAGCCTGGAGTCCCTCCAGCCCTCCGCCGACCTACCTTTCATGGAAAGTTCCATGCTCGCCAACCTGACACCTAACAAGGATGTGGGCATCATGGTCAGCGGGGACGTGGACCGTCTTTTCGATTACGCCTTGGAGGTCGCCAACGGCGTGCAGGACAACGAGTCCTCATCGGTGAGTCCCTATAAGGCCGAGCAGAACGGTAAGGCCATTACGGCCCGCATTTTCTTCACGCCCTTCAAACGATCAGGCGACGAGTGGCTCCAGGGCCTGGGGTTGGGTATCGCTGGTTCCATCGATGACGAGACCAACGCCCTTTCCATCAGCAAGAGCGACATCAATCCCGCCCAGAACGTGCCTTGGCCCAACGGTCTGGCCACCTCCCTGGGCGGCAACGAATTCGCCTTCGATAAGGGTGTGGCCTTTGCCGATGGCGCCTTTTACCACTGGGACCCCCAAATGTACTGGTTCGGTGGACCCTTCGGTCTGCAGGGCGAGTATGTCCAATCCATCGAGACCGTGGTGGCCGGGGCCAATCTCCAGCCGGTGCAACTGACCAATACGGCCTGGTTGGTGGAGGGTTATTTCGACCTGGGCGGAAAGCCCGGGTTCGAGGGTCCCCAGATCGACAAACCCTTCAACCTGGACAAGGGTAATTGGGGAGACCTGGAGTTCGTGGCCCGTGTTCAACAGCTGTCGGCCGATGTGAAGGCCTTCGCCGTCGGGTTCCCCTATGACCCGACCACCACGACGCCCAATGACACCTCCCTCTCCACGGGCGCCCAGGTGGCCACGGCCTATGGGCTTGGGGTCAATTGGTGGCCCAATAATAATTTCAAGTTGATGCTCGATTTTGAACGCACCGATTTCTCGGGTGGCAACGCGGTGGACGCGGATGGCAAGAGCACCATCCCTTCCGAGCAGGTCCTCTTCAGCCGGGCGGCCTTGATCTTATAAAGAGGATTTCCGAACCAGAGAATTCAAGACGTCAATTCGGGTTTCCAAAAAAGGTGGTTGTTGAATGAATCAAAAAGGGATATTCCTCACTTTGGCGGTGGTGGCGATGGGCATGGTCCTGTTCACGGCCTGCAACACGGCCATCTCCCCGACCTCGGCTTCCAATCCCAATTTCAACGCTGCCATTCCCCAGCCCCCTGAATCGGCCCTGACCACCAGCGTGGCCTTCACTGGTCTTGGCAGTAACGGGGATAACGCCTTTACTTTCGTGGCTCTCCAGCCTTTGGCGGCGGGGGTCACCCTTTATTTCACCAACAGCGGCTGGGACGCCAATAGCGCCCAATTGGTGGGCGGGAAGACAGTGGCCTTCGTCCCTTCCAGAACCCTTCCTCCGGGGACCCAAGTGCTCATCGAGGCGGGCCCGGTGTCGGCGGCCGCCGCGGCTTCCATCGTTTATGGCAACGCGGTGACGGGAGTGGCGGGTTCGCTGACCACCGACGGGACTCCGGGTGACAGTATGGGCATGACCAAGAACGTTTCCGCCATCATCGCCTATAGCATCCCCTCGGCGGGCGCGACCCAGTTCCTGACCGCATTGAACGAGAACACCTCGACTTCTTTCCTGCTGAGCGGTCCGGCTTCCAAGGGCAGGACCTATCTTCCCCCGGGTTTGAAAACGGGGGTCAATGCTATCGACCTTTTCAAACTGCAGGCCGAGAACGCGGTCTATAGCAATTGTGCTGTAGCCCTATTCCCGAACCAACTCACCGCCGCTCAACTTTTGAGCGAACTGGTCAATCCTTCCAATTGGACCAATGTTCCGGGTGGGGGATCGAGCGTCAACCTGCCGGGCTTGGGTGTCTCTGAGTGCGATTACACGGGGATCATCAACCCCATTCCCACGGCCGTCCCGACGCCCTGGACCGGCCCCTCTCCCACCCCCACACCCCTTCCGTGCGGATATCCGGGTCCGACCTGTACACCCACCGACACCGCCACACCGGGCGGGGGATTGAACCCCGGGGACATCACCATCACGGGCCTGACCTTCAACGGCGACAGTGAGATTAGTTTCGTTTCCACTACCGGCCTGACCGCTGGACAGGTCCTGTATTTCACCAATTATTCCTATGACGCCACCGTGCCGGGTCTGGTGGACGAGAGCACCACCTGCTGTACCAGCGGGTCCAACAATCTCACCGTCACCGAAGGCGTGATCTCCTTTACGGCGGGAAGCGGGGGCCTTTCGGCTTACAACCAAGTCATCATCGGTAATACGGGTAATCAAACCAATGTCCTTCAAGGCGGGGCGGTGGCCAGCGTGACCGGCAACGGCGGCAATCCCTGGTTGGTGTTCAACCACAATGGGAACGGCCACAAGGTACTGGCTTACTGCGTGCCATCGGCGGGGGTCACGACCTGGTTGACGGGGGTCCTCTTTGGGCCGGATAGCTGGCAGACCAGCGGCTCCATCGGTTCGTCGGTCTCCACTACAGTGGGAACCTCGACCGTATCTTTGCCGGCCTTCTGGGATTCTTACCTTCCCCCGGGATTGAACAGCACCAACTCCACGGACCTCTCTGGGCTTTGGGCCTCCGACAATTTGAACAACTTCACCGACGTGAGCATGCAGAACGACAACGCGGTCCTGGACAGTTGTCAAAACACCTTGGCGGGTATCGTCGATCCTGCCCATTGGGCGGCCGATGGGAACCAATCCAAGAACAACGTCAAGATGAACCCTCCGGCGGCCATCACCCCTTGCGCCGCGGGGAACGGCGGATTCACGGGAGTTTTGCCTTGAGGGGCGATGTCCAAATAGTCGAAGTTTCATTTTCGGGAGGCAGGTCATGATGGAGAAAAATAGAATCCGTATCCCAGTGGTCTTGGGCGCTTTGGTCTTGTTAGGGTTGGCTTGCACCGCCAAGAACCTTCCGACCGCTCCCCAACCTACGCCGACCCCCGGCCCCGTCAATACCTCCACGAACACCCCTCTTTATTCCCCGACCCCTTCTTTTACCTTTACCAATTCTTTCACCCCGACCAACTCCTTTACTTTCACCAACAGCCCGACCGGGACCCTTTCGCCTTCCAAGACCTCCACGCCCACAAGCACCGCCACCAACAGCCCGACCAACAGTCCCACGAATACCCCTACCAGTACCCCCACCGCGAGCACCAATCTCTCCCCTGGCGACATCGCCTTCACGGGTTTTGTGCAGAATGGATGCAGTGAATTCTCTTTCGTCTCTACCAAAGGCCTGTCCGCGGGCCAAGTCGTTTATTTCACGAATCGCGGTTATGACCTGAGTTTGGGTGACATGGCTCCTGCCGCCAGTGGTGTGACCGCGGCTACCCCGGTCGTTGTCAGCGATAGCGTCAATTCATCCCAAGGAGGGGTGGTCACGATCTGCGGGCTTACCGGGATCAGCGAAGGTGTCGTTTCTTATACGGTCGGTGGGAGTGGATTGGCCGCTTATACCCAAGTGGTCATCAGCAACAGTACCTCCAATGACGGTCAACAGTTGCAAGGCGGGACGGAAGCCCTGGTCTCAGGGGCGGGTGGAACGGGTCTCATCCTCAACCACAATGGTATCGGGCATAGGATCTTGGCTTTCACGGTCTCAGGGGCCGTTACCCAATATGTTAGCGCCCTTCTTTTCGGGCCCGACAGCTGGCAGACCAGTGGTCCCATCGGTTCGCAGTCCGGATATCCTTTCTTTTGGGATTCGGGCCTGCCGCCGGGACTGGACGCCGCCCATTCCATCGACCTTTCGGGCCTTTGGAATTCAGCCAATATGAGCCTCTATGACGATTTGAATTATCAAAATCAAAACACGCTCCTCTCCTGCCAAACCGGGGCATTGGCCAATATCGTGAACCCCAATAATTGGGGCGCGGACGGGAACGTCAGCAAGGGCGGATTGGCCCTCGTCAAAGGAATTGGCACCGCGGCTTGTTCCGGACAAGTCGGTTGGAACGGCATCGCCGTGTCGGGGCCCACTTTGACCCCGAACCCTTCGGGTTCATCCACCCCTACGGCCACCCAAAGTCCGACCAATTCCCCTACGAATACGCCGAGCAATAGCGCCACCAACAGTCCCAGCAACACGGCCACGAACACCCCGGGGATCCCCACCAATACGCCCCTTATCACCAACACGGCCACGAATTCTCCCACCAACAGTCCTTCGAACACGCCTACGAACAGCACCACCATGACGCCTACCAACTCCCCCACGAATACCATCACGAACACACCCACGACCCTTCCTAATCTTTCTGCGGGTGACGTGGCCATCACGGGTTTCGTGATGAACGGTTGCAGTGAGTTCTCCTTTGTCTCCACCAAGGTCCTGTTGCCGGGCCAGGTGGTTTATTTCACCAACCGGGGTTATGACCTGGTCCTGGGCGATCTTGCCCCGGCCGCCAACGCCGTGACCGCCGCTACTCCCGTGGTGGTGACCGACAGTGTGAACAGCTCCCAAGGGGGAGCGGTCACCATTTCGGGCCTTACGGGCGTCAGCGAAGGCGTCATTTCCTATACCGTGGGAAGCGGTGGTCTTTCCGCTTATACTCAAGTGGTCATCACCAACAGCGCGGCCAACGACCCCGTTGCCCAAATGCAGGGAGGAACGGAAGCGGTGGTCTCGGGCTCGGCTGGGACAGGGCTCATCCTCAACCACGACGGGACGGGTCATCGCATCCTAGCCTTTACGGTCTCGGCAGGTGTTACCCAATATGTAGGCGGTCTCATCTTCGGGCCCGATAGCTGGCAGACCAGCGGGTCTATCGGTTCGCAAACCGGTTATCCCTTCTTCTGGGATTCGGGCCTGCCGCCGGGGTTGAATTCCACCAATACGACCGATCTTTCCGGTCTTTGGAACAATTGGAACCTGGGCCAATACGATATCTCCACCGCGCAGAATCAGAATGCCTTGTTGGTCAGTTGTCAGACGACGTTGTCTGGTACTGTGTCACCTTTGAATTGGGCGGCGGATGGGAACGTCAGCAAGAGCGGCTTGGCCCTGGGCAAGGGAACCGGGACCATCCAATGCGCCACTGGCAACGCCGGATGGAGCGGCGGTCTTCCAGGTGCTTTCTATGGAAATTCAACGCCTACCGTGGTGGTACCTACCAACAGCCCGACGAACAGCCCGACCAATTCACCGACGAACACGTCCACTGACAGTCCGACCACCGGGAACACGTCCACGCCCACGGATTCGCCGACCAACAGTCCGACCAATACGCCAACCGACACCGCTTCCAATACGCCGGCCATCACGAATACGGCCACGGACAGTCCGACGGATTCGCCGACCAACAGCCCCACCAACACGGCTACGAACAGCGCCACTACCACGCCCACGAACAGCCCCACTTCCACTCCGACCAATACGGCCACCAAGACCCTGACCTCCACGACGACGCCCTTCCCGGCGACCACCGTGAACCTGAGCAGAGGGGACTTGGCTTTGAGCGGTATCATCACCTCTAGCACCAACCAGTTCAGTTTCGTGGCGCTCAATACGATCCCCGCGGGGACCTCGATCTATTTCACGAACAACGCCTGGGACGCCAGCGGCGGACCGGGGGCCCTCTTGAACAACCGCCAGACCATCCTGTGGGTGCCTTCCGCCGATATCGCCCCGGGGACCCAGATCGCCGTATCGCAATTGTTCGCGAAACAAGTGTCGGGTACTCCCCCCGCGCAAGGTTCAGCGATCGGGACCGTTACGGGGACGGGCCTGAACCTGAGCTCAGGCTCGGACCAGATCTTCGCCTATCAGGGAAGCGCGGCCAACCCGACCTTCTTGGCGGCCCTGGCCTTGTACAACGCGGGCAGCACGGGTGAACCCGGGACTTGGGTCACCAGCGGTCCCGTGGCCTCGGCATCACCTTGGAATTCCTACGATCCGATGGGTGGAACGGGATCGGTCGTCTTCAATAGCAACAGCGGCGGTGCCAATCTCTTCCGTAACTGGGCCTATGTTTGCGCCAACGGCGCCAGCGGATCATCGGCGGACCTTTATTCCAAGCTGACCACCTATGTCGGCAATTACAGCGCCAACGGGGTTTCGGTCATGACCGGGAATTGGGAAGGGGTCACCTTCGCGGGGGGAAGCTTCCTCCTGGGAGGCGTCGGCACGACCGGGTCCGGCGGATTCAACCTCTGCGCCTATAGCGTCGGCACACCGACTCCCACTTTGACCGCGACGAACAGCCCGACCAGTTCACCTACTCAGACCCCCACCGACAGTCCGACGGATAGCCCGACCACCGGGAACACGTCTACGCCCACGGATTCACCAACGGATAGTCCGACGCTTACGCCGACCGACAGCCCTTCCAATACTCCCGCTATCACCAGCACGGCGACAGATTCACCCACCAACTCGCCGACCGATAGTCCCACCGCCACGTCAACGAGCAGTCCTACCAACTCGGCCACCAATAGTCCCACGGTGACCGCGACCAACAGTCCCACCAACACGCCCGTTATATTGAATCCGGGGGATATCGCCTTTACAGGTATGGTCTCGGCTTCGGGGAACCAGTTCGCTTTCATGACGCTGGCGAGTATTCCCGCCAACGCGGCGGTCAATTTCACCAATCTCCCCTGGGATAACGGCGGGGTGAGCTTTGTGGCCACGACCCGGGCGAACCGGACGATCACTTGGACGCCCAGTTCGACCGTGTCTGCGGGTACCCTCATCTATGTTTCGGGCCTGAACGCCACCCAAGCGGGCGGAAGCGGGACCTGGACCCTCACGGGAACGGGCCTTTCGCTCAATTCGGGGGAGGACCAAGTCTTTGCCTATCAGGGGACCTCCGCGGCGCCAAGCTTCCTTTCGGCCATGGCGGTCTATATCGGGGCCTCCAGCAACAGTGAGCCGGGGGCCTGGCTGGTTGACGGAACGAGCCCTCAGGCGGCCACGCCCGTCATCGGGGCTTGGTCCAACCTGCCGACCAGTCTGCAAGGGGGAGCGGGGACCACGGTCGTGGTCAACTCCAAGAGCACACCCAACAATTACCGGGAATGGGTCTATCTTTGTTCGGGAGGGACGACGGGCACCAAGTCCCAGCTCCTAACCGACCTCAATACGCTGGGTTCGGCCACGGTCTTGAGCTCGGGTGTTTCAGTGACCTCGGGGAATTGGTGCGGCGTGACCATTGCGGGGGCCAATTACAGTTTCCCCACGACGGGTTCCCCCAATCTTTGTCAAACCGGCTATACGGTGAACCCCTAAAACCGAATGAGGAAAATAACGCGAAAAACAGGAAGGATCTTTTTTTTCATCCTAGGGATGTTTTTGTCCGTAGGGGGGGCCTTTGCCCAATCTACCTCGCCCTGGACCGCCTCTGAACGCGAAGGTAATTTCCTCCTGTTGTCCGACATTCACTTCGACCCCTATGCCGATCCTTCTTTGGTCCCCAAGCTCCAAGCCGTCCCGCCGGAACAATGGGAGGGTCTTTTGGAGGGCGGGGCTGGCACGATGACGGCTTCCTATGGCAAGGACACCAACTTTGCCTTGTTTCGATCCACCCTAACCGCCGTTCAGAACACGGGACTCGATTACGACTACGCCTTGGTCTCGGGGGATTATCTTTCCCATCATTTCCGGGAAGATTTCCACCATTACGCCCGGGGCGGCGATAAGGAATATCAGGCCTTCGTTCTCAAGACGGTGGAGTACGTGTCCTACGCCATCCAAAAGGCCCTGAAGGATGTCCCCGTTTATTTCTGCCTGGGGAACAACGACTCGGATTGTGACGATTATGGGGGCCTGGTCCCTGATTCGGCTTTCCTGCCGACCTTGGCCAAGGATTGGTCCACCGTGGCCCGGGACCCGGAGGCGGTGCGGACTTTTAGTAAGGGTGGTTATTATTCCGTTGCCCACCCCACGCTCAAGGGGCGCCGCATCGTGGTCTTCAATGACGTTCCTTGGTCGCTCAAGTACGAGCCTGACTGCAAAGCGCCGGAGAACGAGGGCCGGGACCAGATGGTTTGGCTGAAGGGCGTGCTGGCGAAGGCCCGTTCGGCGGGTGAGCATCTGATCTTTATTACCCATATGCCGCCCGGCATCCATGGGCGCAACGCCTCCGAGCATACCGACCGCACCGCTAAGCCCCAGCACACCTTTTACAGCCAAAGTTATCTTTGGCCCTTCCTCAACACGTTGGCTCCCTATCGGGACTTGATCGACGGCGAGTTTTGCGGCCACACCCACATGGATGATTTTCGTGTCGTCCGGGACCGGAGCAAAAAGAACGTCTTTATGGTCCATATCACCCCGGCGGTGAGCCCGGTGCATAACAACAACCCCGGTTTCCAGGTCGTGCTTTATGACAAAAAAACGGGTGCCTACGAGGACTTGGCCACTTATTACCTTTCCCATTTGGCGGCCACAAGCCTCGCGGAAACCGCCAAGTGGGAGTTGGAATATAGTTTCCGGGCCGCTTTCGGCCTCAAGGCTTATGATATGGCCAGCCTGACCACCCTGGCCGAGGCCATCGAGACCGACCCGGCCGTGCGGGCCAAGTACATCCAATATGTGCCCGTATCCTCCACGAACGACCCACCGGCCACCTTGGCCAATTGGCGGTTCTTCGGTTGTACGCACCTGAACCTGGACCCGGTTTCTTATATGAAGTGTTACAAATAAGCGGGACCCAGGATGAAACGATATCTAACGCTCTCTATGGCGGGCTTTTGCGCGATAGTTCCGGTGGTCATGCTGGTTTCCTGCGACGCCCAAAAGTTGCCCGTCGCCCCCAAGGTGGAGGATACAGCCACTCCCACATCCACGCTTACCCTTACGGCTACCCCTTCACGGACGCCCAGCCATACCCCGACCGGGACGCTGACACCCTCGGTCACCTTCACCCCTACCGCGACTTTCACTAGGACCTTCACCCCGGGTCCCGCCGGGGGAACAGTCCTTTCGGCGGGCGACGCGGCCATCGTGGGTTTTTCCACCAACGGCACCCAGAGCGACTATTTCGCTTTCATCCTCCTGAAGGACGTGGCCCAGGGGACCTCACTGAATATTTCCGATGAGAATTGGGACGGGGCTCATTTCGCGACCTCGGACGGGGGGATGATCACCTGGACCGCGGACCGGGCCTATCCAGCCGGAACGGTGGTGGAAACCCTGCCCACCAGCGATGGGAGCAGCGCCTCCACCCATTCCTACGCGGTGAAGGTCTCCAGCGGCGGGGTTACCTACAGCAACATCACGGGTCCGGGAAAACAAACGGGCACCTATGCCTTCGACCCCTCAAGTCCGATCCAAGTGACGACGGTGGACAACACGGGGAATGGTCTGACGGGATGGTCCAGCGGCGACCAGTTCCTCCTCTTCCAGGGTCCAGCGGTGGTGGGGGAGAGCGGCTCGGGGGTCACCTTCATCGGGGCTTTGACCTACAACACGGTTTGGTTGACCGGGGCCCCGAATCCCGCCTTGGCGACGGGAGCCGGTTGTTATCTCCCCCCCGGACTGACGGATGGGGTCGACGCCATGGCTGTGACGGTAACGGTGGGCAATGGCGGCCATTACAACTGCGCCAACGGGACCACGGGCACCCCGGCGGCCCTGCGGGCCTTACTTTACGACCAGTCGAAGTGGACATTGAACATGAGTGCCAATGACCTGCCGGACCCGGTTTTGTTCTGCGATGTGACGGTGGATCCGTGAGGAAATATAGAGATGGTCGCTTTACCTCAATCCTAATAGACCCCGAAGTTCGGCCCGGGCCTTTTCATAATCCTTCTTGAAATCCGCTTGTTTCAACAACTCGGCAGCCAGCAAGACCCCGGCCCTCTGACCGGCCACGATGTCGCTGCGATAATGGGCCCCGCCGACGATCCGGTTCTCCGAATAAGAAAGACCACGGGCCAAAAGAGCGTCTTTCTTTTCGGGTACCATATGGGCCAGGATCACGGCCATGGCCGTGCCACCGGTGGCGTGACCGCTGGGGTAAGAGAAACTCTTCGATCTTTTCACGCAAGGTTCCACTCGGTCGTCGAATAGATAGGGCCGGGGCCGGTGGTAGTAATCCTTGGCCGGATCGGTCAGAGCGCCCTCTGCTTCGTGGACTTTCAAAAGAAGAGCGGCGGTCAAAGGACATTTGGTGGTGGTAAATTCGTTCCCCAAAACATCCGCGAAACTGAAACCGGTCTCCTCCGCGTCGGCTTGGGCGGCCGCTATCATTTGAGGGGTCCGGTTCTTTTGGTATCGCAGAATCTCGGCTAGCTCCGCCTTGGTCTGGTCCGAATCTTGGGCCGGAGGCGGGGCCAGGAAGAGGGTCAGGTCGAAAGGCGTGGTGCTCCCAGAATCTTTTTTGGTTTTCGCCCCGGAAATGCCTGTTGTCATCAGGGCCAACAAAAGGAAAAATAAAGTGATCCGCTTTAACATGGGGGTCTCCTTGGACTTGGGATGGTATGGGTATAGCTTGCATAGGGGGTGGATGGCAATCGAAAGGGTGTTAAGTGGAAGTTAAGAATGGGATGACGAAAATGACGAAACGGAAAGAGGGACCATGGGCTTGAAAATGAATTGGGGAATTCTTTCGACCGGACGCATCGCCGAGACTTTCGCGGCCAGCGTCCTTCAGTCCAATACGGGCCGGCTTGCCGCCGTGGGAAGCCGTTCCATCGAGAAGGCTAAGGATTTCGCCAAGCGCTATCGGATCCCCAAGGCTTACGGTAGTTACGAGGATCTCTTGGCCGATCCGGAAGTGGAGGCGGTCTATATCGCCACCCCCCATCCTTCACATGCCGAATGGTGTATCAAAGCCGCCCGCTCCAAAAAACATATCCTCTGCGAGAAACCCCTGACGATGAACGTTCGTGAAACTCAGAGGGTCCTGGAAGCCGCCCAGAGGAACCGGGTTCATCTTCTTGAGGCTTTTGCTTACCGCTTTCATCCCCAAACCGCCAAGCTTTTGGAACTGATCCGCCGAGGGGCCATTGGGGAGGTGCGGTTCATCCAGGGAACCTTCTTCTTCAACGCGGCTTTTGACCCGAAGAGTCGTCTTTTTAATAAGAAGTTAGGGGGCGGGGCCATCCTGGATATCGGCTGTTACCCGGTTTCCATGGCTCGGCTCATCGCGGGGGCGGCCCGGGGCAAGCCCTTCGCCGACCCGGTCAAGGTCCAGGGGGTAGGCCATATCGGGCGAAGCGGTGTGGATGAATGGGCGGCGGCGCTGCTGAAGTTCCCTGGGGATATCCTTGCGGAGGTGTCCTGCGGCGTTCGGGTGGAAAGGGAGACCCTCTTACGGGTTCGCGGCTCCAAGGGCTCTATTACGGTAACTTCACCCTGGGCTTGAGGTTTGAAAAAGGGGAAGACATTGATATTCCTTGAAAAACAGGGGAAAGTCCAAAAGTTGGAAGTGAAAAGCGACCGGGGCCTCTATATATACGAGGCGGACGCGCTGGCGGCCTCGGTCAAGCGGGGAAAGACCCAAAGCCCCGCCATGAATTGGGCCGACAGTCTGGGGAACGCGCGGGTCCTGGACCTTTGGCTTCGAAGCCTAGCGGGTCGTTAACTAAGGAAGCGTGGGGGCTGGCATCCCGTTCTTGCGGCCATAGAAAAGATAGGCTTTCCCGTTCTCGCGGCCCTTCTCTGAATTGTTCAAGGCGCCCACCGCGATGTCCTGGACCCCGTCGCCATTGATGTCGCCGCTATTGGCCACATAGGACCCAAACCGCTCTTGCTTTTGCTCGCCTTCCTTGGTCCAGGCCGGTTCTTTGGAGAGACCGTTGGGACCGCCGAGGAAAAGATAGATCTTCCCCCGCTCATTGTCGAAATAAGGCGCGCCCACGAGGATGTCGGAATAACCGTCGCCGTTGAAGTCGCCGGCGGCGATGGTATAGCCGAAAAGGGAATTGGAACTCTCGCCCTCGAAGGTCCAGGAAGGTTCGGCGGGCAGGCCGTCCTTCGTTCCGCAATAGACATAGACTTTCCCAACGAAATGTTTTTTCGCGTCGCCGTACATGTAGCCGGAAACGATGAGGCCGTTGTGGCCATCTCCCTTGATGTCGCCCGTGGGCAGGGCGCGCCATCCGAAAAGTTCCCCTTCCGTTTCCCCGACCGCCGTCCAGGAGGGCTTCGAGGGAAGCCCGTTCTTGGATCCGTAATAGACATAGACCTTCCCGACCCGTTCCATGGCGCCCTTGCGATGCTGCTTGCCTCCGATGACCACTCCGGTGTAACCGTCGCCCTTGATGTCGCCGCAAGAGGCCACGCTGTAACCGTACCAATCGTTCTTGTCCTCGCCGTAGCCTACCCAGGCGGGTTTGGGAGATAACCCTACCGTCTTGGACCCGTCATAAACGAAAGCCCTTCCGCGAAAATGATCGAACCCATATCCGCCCGTGACCACATCCCCTAAGCCATCCTTATTGATGTCCCCCGCGGGGCCGGAGCAGTCGCCCAAAAGTTCGAGAGCCGTCTCGCCTTCCTTGGTCCAAACAGGTGTTTGACTTAAACCTTGGGGCGAGCCTAAATAAAGATAGGCCTTTCCCACATCGGTCTTGGGAGGATCGTCGTAACCTTGAGCGCCCACGATAAAATCGTCGTAGCCGTCACCATTCACGTCCCGCACGGTGCCGAAACTGTGGCCGTATTGGTCCTTCGCTTTTTCGCCCGCGACGGCCCAAGCGGGTTCTTTGGAAAGTCCCTTAGCCGAACCTAGATAGACATAAACTTTTCCCATTTGTTCGCCGTAACCGGGGGACCACACGGCTAGGTCGGCGTAGCCATCCCCATTCACGTCCCCGGCGGGCGCTGTTTTGGTCCCGAAGTTGTCGCCAGGTTTTTCCCCGTAAGCGGTCCAGACCGACCGGTCCTTTTGTTGTTTCAAAAAAAAGAAAGATCCGGCAATGATCAAGATCAGGACCAGGAACCATCCTCCGCGAGGGAAACCAGAAAGGGGTTTGGCGTTCTTTTGGGAGCGGGTCTTGGCTTTTACTTTCAACGTGGTTTTTTTCTTCAAGGTTGGTCCTTTATTTCCTGAGCGGGTATCGAAGGGACAATCATATTACATGGTTCGATACTCCCCATCGGGCTCAGGGGGGTGGAGAAGGGTTCTTCGGACCCGACGGTAGAAAATGGGTTT
>CAZLND010000041.1:0-13067 GCA_964560635.1 uncultured bacterium
AAAAGCGGTCCTTCAGCCCAGTCCTTGTTCCACTCGGACATCTTTCCCAACACCCAGGGATTCAGGTTCCTGGTCCTCCCCATCCTTTTCTTCGCCATTTTTTTAAGGTTCTTCCATTTGACCGATTTTCATTTGTGGCCCACGGGTGACGAGGCCTTACATGGATATTTAGCCCTTCAACTCCTCGCGAAATGGGACTGGCAGTTCTTCTATACCGTTGGTGAACACCCGCCCTTGTTGATATGGGTCCTCAGTTTTTTATTCAGGTGGCGTGATTCTCCCTTTTTTGATCTTTGGGTCTTACCCGCTTTTTTCTCCGTTTTGGCGGTCCCCGTGGGATATTTCGCGGCAAGGGCCCTTTTCAACCGGTCGTTCTCGGCCCTTTTTGGCGTCCTTTTGGCGCTGAGCTTTTGGCCGCTTTACTTCGGCAGATTTTGCCACCAGGGACTTTTTACCCCGGCGTTGGAATTACTTTGCGGCTGGGTCCTGGCCCTTTGGATCAGGGACTTGAAAAGAGGAAAGGCAACCCTTTGGCTTGCCGTCCTGGCTCTTTTGTTAGGTCTGGGGGCCTTGACCTTCACCGCTTGGGCCGTGGTGATCGCACTGGTGTCGGCAACGGTACTGGTTGTGGCGGTCCGTAAGCGACAGGGAAAACAATTTGCCCTCTTTTCGCTGTTCCTGACGATCGCCCTTTCCCCGTTCCTTTTGGCCATCTGGCGGGAGGGATATGGCCGCCACCTTATCGATTCGGCCGGGGCCCAAAATCCATTTACCTTGCAGCACCAACTCTTGACCCACATGTCTTACATATCGGCTTTGTTCTGGGGCTCACTGCAGGAAGGGACCTCCTATGGGCCCAGTTGGGGCGGGATGTTGAATCCCGTTTTTTCCTCGGCCTTTTTCATTGGGGTGTCTGGGCTTTGGCGCTATCGGCGAGAAGGATTGATCCAGTGGATCGCGGGGGCCCTCGTTGTTTGTTTCTTGCCTGGGTTCGTGGCCGCCGATTACGTCGAACTGAACCGTGTCATCCAAGTCATGCCACTTCTTTTGTTGGTCACCGCCCTGGGGTTGGGGGAATTGGCTTTGAGCCTGGCCGCTATCCAGAAACGTACATGGATCATCGCCGGATTGGTCCTTTTGGGTTTGCTTTTGGACCTGAATCATTATCTAAAACCTGTTTGGAGAGCGCCTTTATGGCTGGGAGGGAGTTTCAAGCAAGAGCCCATTGATAGAAACCTCAAGGCTTACCAGATCTTGGATAAGCAATATCGCGAAAAGGGAACGGGTCTTGTTTTTACTGAACTGCTTCCTTTGTCCTACGGTCATTCGCTTTATGTCGCTACCTATCCATTCAACGTTGCCGCGAATGCCCAATTGGACATCGCTCAAGCGACTTGTGCGGCCATCCCGGCCAATATCGACTACCAGTCGTTCCTTGCCAAAAGATTCCCAACGGCTCAATGGTACTGGGTGGACAGGGATTCGGCTGCGCCAGAAGGAGGATTGATGGTCGGGATCGTTCCGATCAGCTCGGAGAACCGCCCCATCTTCCAAAAATGGCTCGCGGCTCATGAGGCTTTCCACAAGCTCCAAGTCGACGCTGAGAGTAGTTTCAATAGCGAGAAAAAATTCAAACAATCCTTCCAGGACCTGTCGGCCGCCTATCCGTTGGTGCAAGGGGACCCCTATTTGGAATCCTGTTATTGGGAATGGGCCTCGCAGTACTATTTTGGACCCACAAAGGAAAAGAATATCCAAGCCCTTCAAAACGCCATTCAAAGGGGTTGCCCGGCGGCTTATCTTTATCAACAACTTGCAGCTCTTTTAGAGGGGAACGGACATATTGAAGAAGCTCATCAGGCCAGGGAAAAAGTCCAAAAAGCGAAGGTGTCTTTTATAATCGAGAAGGATTCAACGATCCGGTCGGTGGGGAAGTGAATCTGGTGGCGCGACGGTTGAAAATCCATTCACGGAGTCTCTCTCAATGATGACCATTGCCGCGCTTATCATCATTCTTGTCATCACGGGCAAGGGGTGGCGTTTTTTTGTCGAAACTTCCGATGACATTAAGCTCATCCGTTTGTTGGAACCTTGGTATTGGTTCGTTTTCTTGAATCTTTCCCTCACGATCATCACCAGTAATTACGACTTCAATTTCGCCCTTATCGGTTTTCTTTTCCAACTTGTCTTAGGTGTGTGGTTCGCCATTTCCATGGGCTGGCTTATCCAATCCTGCCACCATAAAACGGATGTCCTGCAACCAAGTCTTTTCGATAAGGGGAGGCATATCCGCTTTTGCCACCGTTGCGGGACCCGGCTTGCCAAGGAATTCCACGCCCCTCATCACGTCGAGAATGACGGCTCCTGGCAAAATCTCTGGTTCCAAGTGCCGCCAGCCCTTTTCAAATATGTCGTTTTTTGGCTGGCCCAATCCACGATTATTTTGATCACTTTGTTCTTTGCCCTGAAATATCTCAAGAAGCCCGACCTTCAGCATGAGGCTATCTTGGTGGCGGTCATCCTTTTGGTGTTGACCCCTCCTATCCTTTATTTCATCGCGAAGTTCAAGAGGTACTTGTCCGATACCAAGGGCCTGATCTGGTGGAAGGACCTTCGGTGGTCCTTCGTCATATGGCTTTTATTGATCGGGACCTTGTTATGGCTGCTGTATCAGCTTTGATCTAGGTAGCTTCGATTTAAGCGTTTTGGGGGCCTTGCTTGACAAGGTGGTGGGGAATAAGTATAGTTTCAAACGTTGTTCATTTTTTTAGGAGAACTTCAATGGCCTTCGGAAGCGCAATGATCCTAGTCCTTACGGTACTGGTACTCGTATTGCGTCCGGAGGCGGTTCGCTCCTAAAGACGGCTACCAAGCCGCGGGGCCCGCTTCCAACGGGCTACCGCGGCTTTTTTGTTTTAAGGCCAAGTTAGTCCCACCGAAGCGCAAATCCCCAAAACATCGGTTTAAAAGGCGTTTTTAAGGGCTTATCGGGTTGAATTAACCTGTTTATGTCTCGAAAAACGGCTCAATTATTGTAAAATCTGGGTCCTTTCACGCCAATTAGGGCGTGGACCTCAAGGGAGACAACGATGGCTAAAACTAAACTCAAAACCGGCGCCCAAATGGTGGTGGATGTTCTCATTGATGAAGGCGTGACCATGGCTTGGGGTGTGACGGGAGGAGCCATTTTGCCCGTGTACGACGCCCTTTTCCTGAATCGGGACAAGATCAAGCTCTATGACACCCGCCATGAGCAAGGCGCCGTTCATATGGCCGAAGGCTACGCCAAGTCCACCGGTAAGGTGGGAGTTTGCGTCGTGACTTCCGGTCCTGGCGCCACCAATATCGTCACGGGTTTGGCCGATGCCTATATGGATTCGGTTCCCTTGGTTGCCATCACCGGACAGGTCCCCTCTGCATTGATCGGCACAGATGCTTTTCAGGAAGCCGACGTGGTTGGTATCACTCGTTCTTGCACCAAACACAATTTCTTGGTGAAGAGCATCCAGGAACTGCCCCAGATCATGCGGGACGCTTTTTTCATCGCCCGTACAGGTCGTCCGGGCCCGGTCCTCGTCGACATCCCTAAGGATATCGCGGCGGCCTCGGCTGAAGTGGAGATCCCCTCCAAGCCCTCGATCCCCCTGTCCAAATTCGTCCCCACCCCGGACATCAGCCAGATCGACAAGATGGCTGAACTGATCAAGCACGCTAAGCGGCCCTTGATCTATGCCGGAGGCGGTGTCATCAACGCCAACGCTTCAGAGGCTTTGTACAAATTCGCCCGGAAGACCAATATCCCGGTGACCTTGACCCTGATGGGTCTGGGGGCCTATCCGGCCAGTGACCGGCAGTTCATCGACATGCTGGGTATGCACGGTTCCTACCGGGCCAACATGGCCTTGACCCATTGCGATCTTTTGATCGCCATCGGGAGCCGGTTCGATGACCGTGTGACCGGTAAGCTCAGCGAATTCTCCCCCAATTCCAAAAAAGTCCATATCGACGTGGACCCGACCTCCATCGGCAAGAACGTTAAGGTCGACGCTCACGTGCTGGGCGACATGCGTTTCATCCTGAAGGACCTCACTAAGAAAGTGGGCACCAAGGAGTACGACGCCTGGTACGACGAATTGGATGGTTGGAACCATAAACATCCCTTGGCCTATAAACAGGATCCCAAGGGACCCGTTCTGCCCCAATTCGCCATCGACGAGATCTATCGCATCACCAAGGGTGAGGCCTATGTGGCCACTGAAGTGGGCCAGCATCAGATGTGGGCGGCCCAATATTACAAGTTCGACAAGCCCCGCCGCTGGTTGACCTCGGGCGGGCTGGGCACGATGGGCTTTGGTTTCCCCGCGGCCATTGGCGCGGCCTTCGCTCATCCCAACGCGACGGTGGTGGATATCGCGGGGGACGGAAGCTTCCAAATGACCCTGCAGGAATTGGCTATCGTCAAGGAACACGAGCTGAACGTGAAGACCATTGTCATCAACAACAAGTTCATGGGCATGGTCAAGCAATGGCAGGATTTGTTCTTCGACAAGCGTTATGCCTCGACCTCGATCCCGGCCCAGCCAGACTTCGTGAAGCTGGCCGAAGCCTACGGCATTGCCGGTTACCGGGCCGAGACCGCGAAGGACACGACCAAAGTTTTGGAAGAAGCCCTGACGAAGAAGGGTCCTTGTATCGTGGACGTCGTGGTGGACGCCGAAGAGCATGTCTATCCGATGGTCCCCGCGGGCGGCGCGGTGAAGGACATCGTTCTTTCCAAGGCGCACCAGATCGAAAAGATGATGGCGGCCCGCGCGGAAAAAGGCCCGAAAAAGATCAACCAAGTCCACTTGTAAGAGAAAGGAGAACTTATGCGACACACCATTTCAGTCCTAGTGAACAACAACGCAGGGGTCTTGTCCCGGGTTTCCAATCTCTTCTCGGCCCGTGGATATAACATCGACAGTTTGGTCGTTGGGGTGACGGATGATCCCAAGATCTCCCGCATTACCATTGTCGTTAAAGGGGATGACCGGATCATCGACCAAGTGGAAAAGCAATTGAACAAACTGATCGACGTCATCAAGGTCGTCGATCTGACGCACGAGGATTTCATCGGTCGGGACTTGGCCTTGATCAAGGTCAAAGCGGAAGCCCACACGCGAAGCCAGGTGATGGAGATCGTCCAATGCTTCGACGGCAAGATCGTGGATGTGGCCCTGAAAAGCTTCATCGTTGAAGTGACGGGTAAAGAGAGCAAGATCAACGCCATGGTGGAGCTGCTGAGCAACTATGGCATCTTGGAATTGGTCCGCACCGGCGAAGTGGCGATCTCCCGGGGCAAGAAGGTCCATGAGGAAGAAGAAAAGAAAGTTAAGGTCAAGGCGGGCAAGGCGGGGCAATCGAATCTCTAAGGCAGCAGATGGCGGTTAGCCGTTAGCGACGGCTTTTAACCAACAGCTACCAGCCACCAGCTGATCGCAAGAAGGAATCTCAAATTCGCCCTCGGGCGGAAATACTTAAGGGAGAGTTACATGGCAAAGATTTACTACGAGCAGGATGCGGACTTGAATGCGTTGAAAGGGAAGACCCTGGCTGTTCTCGGCTATGGCAACCAAGGCCGCAATCAGGCCCTGAACCTGAAGGATTCGGGTATCAAGGTGATCATCGGGACGCGCTCCGAAAAGACCAAGGCCCAGGCCAAGGCGGACGGTTTCGAGGCCTATGATTCCAAGGAAGCGGCGGCCAAGGCCGACATCATCCAGATCCTCATCCAGGACGACCTGCAAGGGTCCCTCTATAAGAACGACGTCCTGCCGTCCTTGAAGGCCGGTAAGGCCATCATGTTCTCCCATGGGTTCAACATCCATTTCGGGCAGATCGTTCCCCCGGCGGACGTGGACGTGTTCATGATCGCCCCCAAGGGTCCCGGTCACCTGGTGCGCACCACTTACGTGGACGGCAAGGGTGTTCCGGCGCTCGTCGCCATCCATCAGAACGCCACGGGCAACGCTTTGAAGCTGGCCCTGGCTTACGGTAAGGCCATCGGCGCCACCCGCGCCGGGGTCTTGGAGACCACCTTCAAAGAGGAGACCGAGACGGACCTGTTCGGCGAGCAAGTGGTCCTCTGCGGCGGCCTTTCGGAACTCATTCGCGCTGGGTTTGACACCTTGATCTCGGCTGGTTATCAGCCCGAGGTGGCTTATTTCGAATGTCTACACGAGGTCAAGCTCATAGTGGACCTCATCTATGAGAAGGGAATTTCGGGGATGCGGGACGCTATTTCTACCACGGCCAAGTATGGGGACATCACCCGCGGCCGCCGGATCATCACCGAACAGACCCGCAACGAAATGCGCCGTATCTTGAGCGAGATCCAGACCGGCATGTTCGCCCGCGAATTCGTGCTCGAAAACCAGGCCAACCGCCCTGTCTATAATTCGGTCCTGAAGATCGATTCCGAACACTTGGTCGAGAAGGTCGGTAAACAGGTCCGCAGCATGTTCAGCTGGATGAAAAAGTAAAAGGCGGCTTTATGAAGTTACCCTTTATGCCGGAAACCTGGAGCATGTTCCTCCCCGCATTGGCGGCCGGATGGGTCTTGCTCCTGGTCGGCGGGCATTGGGGGAACTGGATCTTGATCGTTCTGGGCGCGGCGGTCTTGGTGATCGCCGCTTTGATCCTGAACTTCTTCCGGGATTTCGAGAGGAAGCCGGGTAAGTCCTTGAAACCCAAGCAGGTCCTGTCGCCGGCCGATGGCAAGGTGGTGGTGCTCAAGACGGCGGTAGAGAAATTCTATTTGAAAAAACCCGCCCTCCATATTGCCATCTTCATGAACCCCTTGAACAACCATGTTCAACGGGCGCCTTTCGACGGCAAGGTGGTGAAGAAGGTCTATCATCCCGGTGAGTTCCTGGCCGCTTATGACGATAAAGCCGACTTGGTGAACGAACAGGCCCACTTAGTGGTGGACTTGAAGGCCAAGGGTAGGAATGTCGGGCGTATCGTCATCAAACAGATCGCGGGTCTGTTATGCCGCCGCGTGAAAACGACCCCGGACCGGGGAGATTCGATCGTGAGAGGTAAGAGGATCGGGCGCATCCTGTTGGGCTCGAGGGTGGACCTGTTCCTCCCGAAAGGGTTCAAACCCTCCGTGAAAATGGGAGACCAAGTTAGGGCGGGTGTGACGATCCTAGGTGAATTGTAAATAGTTGTCATTGCGAGGAATGACCGCCGAATAGGCGGTCGAGCATGACGAAGCAAACTTAGTTAAATATGCCTTTGGGTAGAATCTGCAACTTGGGTCAAAACCACCCATTAACTTGGGTTGCTTCGCCTCAAAATTCGAGGCTCGCAATGACGGCAGTTATTACGACATGGTTTTATGATTTAGGAGAGTTGTAATGAGCCCCATCAAAAATACGGTCAGTGGAGTCGATCGCCCCAAAGGCGCCCAGCTTCGCAAGGCCATCTATCTATTACCCAACCTCTTGACCCTGGCCAACATGGTCCTGGGTATCCTGGCGATCGCCTTCGCCATCAATGATTCCTTGAATGTGTCCCTGTTCGGTGAGAACCGTATCACGCCTTTCGTGTGGCCGGCGCGCCTCATCCTGTTCGCCATCATCCTGGACTTCATGGATGGCCGGGTGGCCCGGGCGACCGGTACCACTAGCAAGTTCGGGATGGAATTCGATAGCATGGCCGACCTGGTGAGCTTCGGCATGGCGCCCGCCTTCCTGATCTATCTGTCCGTCCTGAAGTACATGAACGTCAGCTACATGTCGGTGCCCACCATGGGTGTTTCCATCATGGTCCTCTACGTGGTTTGCGCGGCCGCCCGCTTGGCCCGTTTCAATGTCCAAGCCCAGATCGAGGAGAAGGACCACTTCGTCGGCCTGCCCAGCCCGGCGGCGGCTGGCCTGTTGGCCAGTTATGTCCTGTTGTCCCATTGGAAGGGATATTTGGGGAAACAGGTCGTCAGCAACGTGATGGATATCTACGAGAAGAACTTCGGTTTCGTCGAGCTGTTCATCCCTGTTCTGACCATCGTGGTGGCCCTGGTCATGGTCTCGACCATCCCCTATCCCAGCTTGAAGAAAATGAAAAAGGAAACTATCAGCTTGACCACCTTGGCCATGATCGCCGTCATTTTCTTCTTCCTGATCTATGCGGCCGAGTTGGTTTCCTTCGTGCTTTTGACCTTTTATTTGTTCTGGGGCATCATCCGGGCCGCTACCCGGAAAGGCGCCGACCGACTTAGGGGCCCCAAAGCCGTCCATTGATCCGGAACGAACCCCAAAATCCATTTTTTAACCGAAACACCAACAGGAGATAACCATGAAGACCAAGAAGAACGGAACCGAACCTAAAGAACGAATTTACATATTCGACACCACCCTGCGGGATGGGGAACAGGCCCCCGGGGCCAGCCTGAATACCGAGGAAAAGATGAAGGTGGCCATCCAGCTGGAAAAGCTGGGCGTGGACATCATTGAGGCGGGTTTTCCCGCGGCTTCGCCAGGAGATTTTGAGGCGGTCCAAATGATCGCTAAGGCCCTGAAAAAGACCGTTATCGCCGGTCTCTCAAGGGCGATGAAAAAGGACATCGAAGCCTGCGCCAACGCTTTGAAACCGGCCAAACGCAAGCGGATCCATACCTTCATTTCCTCCTCGGACATCCATTTGAAGCATCTCTTCAAGAAGAGCCGGGAAGAGGCCTTGGCCGCCACCGCCGACGCGGTGAAATTCGCCCGCCAATTCACGGATGATGTGGAATTTTCCGCCCAGGACGCCTCGCGGTCGGACCTGGATTATCTCTGCAAAATGGTCGAGGTCGCCATCAAGAACGGGGCCCGGACCGTCAATCTGCCCGACACGGTCGGCTACGCGGTCCCGGACGAGTACGGCCGCATGATCGCTTATATGCGCAACAACGTTCCCAACATCGAGAAGGCCATCCTCTCGGTCCATTGTCACAATGACCTGGGCTTGGCGGTCGCTAATTCCATCTCGGCCATCCAGAACGGCGCGCGCCAAGTGGAATGCACCATCAACGGCATCGGGGAGCGGGCGGGGAACGCCAGCCTGGAGGAGATCGTCATGACCCTCAAGACCCGTTCGGACAAGTATCGCTTCACGACCCATATCGATACCGAGGAGATCTACAAGACCAGCCGCCTGGTCTCCACCTTGACGGGTTTCATGATCCAGCCCAATAAGGCCATCGTGGGCAACAACGCTTTCGCTCACGAGAGCGGCATTCACCAGGACGGCATGCTCAAGTACCGCCAGAATTACGAGATCATGACCCCTGAGTCCATCGGGGTGCCTGAGAGCCGTTTGGTGCTGGGCAAACATTCAGGGCGCCATGCTTTCAAGAAACGATTGGAAGACATCGGCTATCAGCTCGCCCCCGAGGCCATCGACAATCTCTTCAATAAGTTCAAGGACCTGGCGGACAAGAAGAAGAGCGTCTACGACGAGGATATCGAGGCTCTCATTGAGGAAAAGATCTCCACGGCGAACGAGGTCTACCAACTGACCTATTTGCACACGTCGGCGGGTACTACTACCTTGCCCACTGCCACCCTGAAACTCAAAAAAGGGGAAGTGGAAAGCAGTGAAGCGGCTACCGGCGACGGGCCTGTGGACGCGGTTTTCAACGCCATCGACCGGGCCACGGGCTTCAAGGGCAAGCTGGAGAATTACGCCTTGAAGGCCCTTACGCAGGGGCGGGACGCCCAGGGCGAGGTGACGGTGACGGTGGCCGTCAACGGGGACGAGGCCCACGGGCGCGGTGTTTCCACCGACGTCATCGAGGCTTCGGCCAAGGCTTACCTGAACGCGGTCAATAAGCTTTTGCTCAAGCACAAGACCAAGAGCGCCCGCGCCGCATTTGATATTCAAAAAGGCTTGAAGCTTTAAGGCTTGTTAACCACCAAGGCACCAAGGGCACCAAGAAAAGCAAAGGTTTCTTAAAAGCCTTCCTTGGTGTCTTTGTGTCTTGGTGGTTCAAATTTTTTGAGGGGTTAACATGAACTTTCATATCGTTGTCTTGTCGGGGGACGGTATTGGTCCCGAGATCTGCGAGGAATCCAAAAAGGTCCTCAATCGCGTGGGCGAGGTGTTCGGGCATAAGTTCGAATACGAGGCCCAGGATGCGGGTGGCATTGCCATCGACAAGTACGACAATCCCTTACCCGACCATACGCTTAAGGCTTGCCAGGCGGCCCAGGCCGTCCTCAAGGCACCCATGGGCGGACCAAAATGGGACAAGATCGAGAACAAAAAACGTCCTGAGGCGGGCATCTTGGGCCTTCGCAAAGGCCTGGACCTTTACGCGAACCTGCGCCCGGTCAAGCTTTTCGACGCCTTGAAGGATGCTTCCACCTTGAAAGCGGAGATCATCGATGGGGTGGACATGCTCATCGTTCGGGAGCTCATCTCCGGCATCTATTTCGGTGAGCCGCGCGGCATCCATGGGGAAGGGAAGGACCGTTACGGGGTCAATACCGAGATCTATCGCACCCCCGAAGTAGAACGGATCGTGGCTTTGGCTTTTGAGTTGGCCAAGCTTCGCCGCAAGAAGGTCACCAGCGTCGACAAGTTCAACGTGCTGGAATCCTCCCGGCTTTGGCATGACGTGGCCGAGGAGGTCTCCAAGAAATATCCAGACGTGGCTTTTGAGCACCAGATCGTGGATAACGCGGCCATGCAACTCATCCTCAAACCCAAGCAATTCGACGTCATGGTGACCACCAACATGTTCGGTGATATTCTTTCGGACGAGGCTTCCATGTTGACCGGTTCCTTGGGCATGCTGCCCTCGGCCTCGTTGGGTGGGAAGGTGGGCTTGTATGAGCCCTCCCATGGTTCGGCTCCGGATATCGCCGGTACGGGAAAAGCCAATCCCTTGGCCATGATCCTTTCGGTGGCCATGATGCTTCAGTACAGCTTCAAGCTTCTCAAAGAAGCCGCGGCTATTGAAAAGGCTGTGGAAAAGGTCCTGAATGATGGGCTGAGGACAGCTGATATCGTGAAAAAGGGTGAAAAGCCGATTTCATGCGTCCAAATGGGGGATGCGGTGGTGAAAGCAATTTTGAATTCTTAATTTTTAATTTTGAATTTTTTGAACAAGTGCGATAGGAATTTTTGATGAAGTTTTTAGTCGATGAAAAAATTTCTGGCCTTTGTCTTTCTTGGTGTCTTGGTGTCTTGGTGGTTATATATTCGGTCGCCGGTTCCTTGAGTGCCCAGGCTTTGACCCCCACTCCGACCAATAGTTTCACCCCGACCAAAACCGCCACTCCCAGCTTTACGGCAACCTTCACTCAATCTCCCACGTTCACTCCTAGCTTCACCTTGACCCCAAGCCCCACGGGAACCATCTCACCTTCCAAGACTCCCACGTCCACTTTCAGTTCCACCTTGACCCCTACGCCCACCATCACCTTCACCATCACGAACTCTCCGACCAACAGCCCGACCGGGACCCTGACGCCTTCCGATACGCCGACCCGGACCATCACACCCACCTCCACTAACACTCCAACTTTCACCGCGACCATCACCCATACCCCCACCGCCACTTCCACTCCGGGCGTTTTTAAATTCAACGTTTCCTCCAAACCGGATGGCGAGGGGCATGTTCGTTTTTCCTGGGGCACCACTATCCCGGCCGACGAAGCCTATTTGAGGGTCTATACCAGCGGCTTTCGGCTGGTTTGGGAAGAAAACTACAACTCGAAGGAAAAACCCGAAAACCTGACGTCCGGCGGCCACGAAACGGTTTGGAACGGCAAGGATGATGAAGGCCGGATCATGCCTCCGGGAACCTATCTCTGCTTCATTTCGCTGACGGTAGGGAAGAAGACCTACGAGGCCAGCGGCAAGACGGAAATGCCCTGATCTTCCAGGACCTAGGCTAAAGCGGACGTGATTGAAACCCGTCTTAAATATGTTATCCTTTCTGCTCTCCTGACCGCTTTTAACCATGGAAAACAAGGATTTTGGCATGAAGAAGAAAAAAGTAGCCGTTATCGGGGCCACGGGAGTGGCGGGACAGCAGTTCCTGGCCTCCCTTTCGGGTCATCCCTATTTCGAGGTCACGGCTTTGGCCGCCTCGGAACGTTCCGCCGGCAAGCTCTATAAAGACGCCATCACGGACGCCCATGGCGCTTTCCGTTGGTATTGCCAAGAGGCCCTGGACCCGGCTTTCGCCAAGCTATTAGTTGAGGATGCTTCCAAGTTAGATGCCACCAAGGTGGACGTCGTTTTCACGGCGGTGGAATCGGACGCCGCGAAAGACCTGGAACCCCGTTACGCCAAGACCACCCCGGTGGTTTCTACCGCGTCGGCTTTCCGCTATGAAGAAGACGTTCCTATTTTCATTCCGGGCGTCAACCTGGATCATGACAAGCTCATTCCCATTCAACAGAAGAAAAGGGGTTGGAAGGGTTTCGTGACGCCCGTCCCCAATTGCACCACGACGGGATTGGCCATGACCTTGAAGCCCATCCATGACGCCTTTGGGGTCCTGCAGGTCATCATGACCTCCATGCAAGCCTGTTCTGGAGCCGGACGCTCACCCGGGGTCATCGGGTTGGACATCATGGACAATGTCATTCCTTATATTCCTAAAGAAGAGGAAAAGGTCGAGAAAGAGACCCAGAAGATCCTGGGAAGCATTGTGGGGGACAAGATCGCCCCGGCGCCCTTTCCGGTCTCGGCCACTTGTACCCGTGTGCCGGTGCTGGAGGCCCACACGGAAGCTGTTTATGTCTCCTTGAGCAAACACGCTACCGTGGACGACGTGAAGGCCGTCCTGAGGAACCATGGGAAGGATTTCGTGGCCATGAAGTTCCCTTCCTGCCCTCCTCATTTGATCGATGTGACCGATGATCCCTTCCGGCCCCAGCCTCGCCTGGACCGGGACAGGGAAGGCGGGATGCTGACTTCCGTCGGGCGGGTCCGGGCCGATCACGCCTTGCCCAACGGCATTAAGTACATGCTGGTGTCGCACAATACCAAGATGGGTGCCGCCAAGGGCGGGATGTTGGTGGCCGAGT
>CAZLND010000042.1:0-12879 GCA_964560635.1 uncultured bacterium
CGTGATCTCCAACGGCGAATTCGGCTTCCAGGTTTCCGAATCGGGCGCGGGCTACACTTGGTCGTTGAACAGCCGGGAAAACCAGATCACCCCCTGGTCCAACGACCCGGTAATGGACCCTCCTGGCGAGGCGTTCTATCTCCACGATACCGATGGGGACCTCTGGTCCCCCACCGCGTCCCCCATCCGGTTGGAAGAAGCGACCTATACGGCCCGGCACGGGGCGGGATACAGCGTTTTCGAGAACGGATCCAACGGCATTCGCAGTACCCTCACCCAGTTCGTGGATGCCCGGGATCCGATCAAGATCTCCCGCCTCGTATTGGAAAACCGGTCCTCCCGGGCGAGGAACCTCTCCGTCACGGGTTACGTGGAATGGGTGCTCGGCTTTGCCCGGTCCCAGACATCCCATTCGCTCGTGACCGAAATGGATCCTGAAACCAGCGCGCTTTTCGCCACGAACCCTCTCGATCCCGTCTTCGGAAGCCGGGTTTCCTTTTTCGCTCTCAAGGGAGAGCAGACCCACTTCACCACCGACCGGTCCGAATTCATCGGCAGGAACGGGACGCTGGACCGCCCCGCCGGGCTCTTGCGCAAGGAATCCTTGAGCGGTGCCACCGGTGCCGGGTTCGACCCCTGCGGGGTCCTGCAGGCCTCCCTTACCCTGGCGCCGGGCGAGAAAAAGGAACTGGTGTTCCTTTTGGGCCAGGCGGAAAGCAAGGACCAAGCCCGCCGCCTGATCCAAACCTTCCGGAAAAGGGGCGTGGAGGAGAGCCTTCAGGCCGTCAACCGATCCTGGGATAAGTTCCTGGGCAAGATCCAGGTGGAAACTCCCGACCCCTCCATGAACCTCATGCTCAACCGCTGGTTACAAACCCAAACCCTGGCCTGCCGGTTCTGGGCCCGTTCGGCCTTTTACCAGGCCGGGGGCGCTTATGGCTTCCGGGACCAGTTGCAGGATGTCATGGCGATCGTGACGGCCGACCCCGCCCTGGCCCGGTCGCATATTCTTTTGGCCGCAGGCCGCCAGTTCCCCGAAGGCGATGTCCAGCATTGGTGGCACCCCGGGTCGGGTCGGGGAGTAAGGTCCCGCATTTCGGACGACCGTCTCTGGCTTCCCTTTGTGGCGCTCCATTACCTGAAAGTGACGGAAGACAAGGCCTTGCTGGAGGAACCCGTTCCCTTCCTCGAAGCCCCCTTGCTACGCCCCGACCAGGAAGATTCCTATATTGAGCCCACGGTTTCCCGCGAGCCGTCCGTGAGCCTTTACGAACATTGCGCCAGAGCGGTGGATATCAGTCTTCAAACCGGCATCCACGGCCTGCCTCTGATGGGAAGCGGTGATTGGAACGACGGCATGAACCGGGTCGGTCACGGGGGAAAGGGCGAAAGTGTATGGCTGGCCTGGTTTCTCCATGTCGTGTTGACGGAAATGGCCCCTGTCGCCCTGTCCCGCGGGGACGGGACGAGAGCCAAGACCTGGACGGAGCACGCGGACAAGTTGAAAAAAGCCCTGGAAACGGACGGATGGGACGGCGCGTGGTATCGCCGGGCCTTTTTCGACGATGGCTCCCCCCTAGGATCCAAGGAAAATACCGAATGCCAGATCGATTCAATCGCCCAATCCTGGGCGGTGTTATCCGGGGCCGGGGATCCGGCCCGGGCACTCCAGGCCATGAAGTCGGTGGAAGATCGCCTGATCCTTAAAGAGGAAGACCTCCTCTTGATCTTCACCCCGCCCTTCGACCAAACCCCGAAAGACCCCGGCTATATCAAGGGCTACCTGCCCGGCATCCGCGAAAACGGCGGCCAATACACCCACGCCGCCGTCTGGTGTCTTTTGGCCTACGCTAAATTGGGCCTGGGCAACAAGGCCGCCGAGTTGTTTTCGATGCTCAACCCCATCAACCACGCCCTCACCCGAACCCATGTGGCCACTTACAAAACCGAGCCCTATGTGATGGCGGCGGATATTTACGGCAAAGCCCCCCAGGTGGGCCGGGGCGGCTGGACCTGGTACACCGGTTCGGCCGGATGGATGTATAGGGCCGGGGTGGAATTCATCTTGGGGATCCAACAAAGGGGAACAAAATTGCGTTTCGATCCCTGTATCCCGAAGGAATGGCCCGGATTCAAGGTTACTTATCAGAACTCAAGCAGTTGTTACGAAATTCAATTCGAGAACCCAGATCATGTTTCCAAGGGCGTTCAACGGATCGAATTGGATGGGCTGGTTGTCCCGACAAAAGACGCGACCATCGAATTGAAGGATGACCAGAAAACCCATTTGGTGAAAGTTATTTTAGGTCCCAAAAAGGACTGAATAGTCCGCTGATGGTCTCACCAACCACCTTTTGCAGTTGGCACCATCAAGCCTTGCCGCTCACCTTGTTGGTTCGCGGCAGGTAGCAGGTCAGGGATACCAAAATGAGAAGGTCTAGGTTTTTTTCAGCAATGCTTCCCGAGTCGCCATCAGGAAAGCCTCCACCGATCGAGGCGCCTGCCCCGTCAGTTCCTTCACCGCGTTCGAGACCACGGCGAAATAACCCTGAGCGATAGCCACATCGGAGGAAGTCATGATGGCTTGAAGGGTTTCCGAGACCCCGGCCATCACCAACCCCGACTTATAAGTATCGGGCGAGACCACCAACTGTTTAACAGGGCGGCCGACGACGCGGCCAACCAGAGCGGCCAATTCGGCGTTGGTGACGATGGCGGGACCGGTGATATCCAGGGTTTGGTTCCGGGTTTCGGAGGAAGCCAACAGGGCGGCGTCCGCCCGAGCGCAATCTTCCCGCGTGACATAGGCGGCTCCGCTATCCCCTTCGGTCGTCATGAAGGTCCCTTTAGCGGCGGCTTTTGTCAGCCGGGGGAGCAAGAGGTCGGTATACCAATTGTGCCGCAGGATGGTCCAACCCAACCGGCTTTGGACCAGGGCTTCCTCGGTGGCGACATCGTCCTGGGCCAATAGATAGGGGTTCCCTGGTTGGAGATCGGGTCCGGAGGTATAGATAACGTATTTCACCCCCGCCTTCTCGGCGGCGGAAATGGCATTCCGATGCTGTATCTGTTTTTGGCCGGGCCGGGTGATCTCATTAGTGCTGATGAGGAGCATTCGCTCTACACCGGCGAAAGCCGGACCCAGTGAAGCCGGGTCGTCAAAATCAGCGAACCGCACCTCAAGCCCACGCGCGGCCAAGTCCTTGAGTCTATCCGGGTTGCGGGTAGCGGCTACGATGGAGCCGGCATGGGACCCAAGCAAAAGCTCGACCACGCGGCGGCCCAAACGCCCGGAAGCTCCGGTGACCAGCAATTTTCGATCTTCAGTCGCGGCCATTGTTTTTCCTTCCCGATATTGGAATAGAGTTTAAAGGAATCGGACCCATAAAAAAACCGCCTCCCCACAGTGGGAAGACGGTTCTCTCAGAAGAGCGCCACTTACGGATAGGTCCCATCAACAGGATGGGAACGCTCCTGACACTTCCCTACTTGCTGGAGACGTGTTCGTCCCTGTCTCCGTCCCTATCCATCCACTCGTGCTCGTGCCTGTTCTTCTCCAAATGCAGGACGAAGTTGGCTTCCTGGGTGGGGTTGAGGATCGCGCGGGCCGAATCTTCGGTTTTCCGGCGTTGGAGCTCCATGTTCTTCTGGTCGGCCGAAAGCTTGTCCAATAACAGGCGGATAGCGTCATCGCCGGCCTGGCTTTCGATCTTCTCGCGAAGGTTGGCCCGATCGGCCCTCTCTTTGTCACGGATCTCCTGGCAATCTTCCCGATTGTCCTTGAGCAGGGCCTTCAACTGAACACCCTGGTCGTCGGTCAAAACAAGCCTTGCCTTCAGTGTCTCAAAACTTTCCCAGCAGTAATCACCATCCCCAAAGAATGAGGACATCAGATGGGGATTGTCCGCCGAAACCGGCATGTCTTCATCGGCATAAGCCTTATAAGCCGAACCCGTCAAAACCAAGACCATCAAGCCCTTCAACCAAATATTCTTCATCACTGAACGCCTCCTGAATTGAACTGCGATTTGTTGCCCAGGCCTGTGTTTTGGGGCCTTGAGCATCAAAGCCATCCCTGGAGCAATTGGTATACAGGAGAAAAGAGGGAACCAGCATGTCCGCTGTCACTCTCGGAAATAATTCGCGATGGGAATAAAAAGTATCGAAGTCACTCCCTCGACCGATCGTCTCGGATCAGGGGCATCGGGTCAGAGCTATCAAATTGAGCGGTCGGTCGACCATTAGTCTCTGGGGCTGGTCCTAGGGACCTTCGCAGGATTGGTCCCGTTTTGGAACGTCATAAACTCCGTCCCTAGGACCAGCACACCCAAAACGCCCTCCTCGACTTGAGGTCTTACCAACTGCTTTTAGCAGTTGGCACCACCAAGCCTTGCCGCTCACCTTGTGGGTTCGCGGCAGTTAGCGGGTCAGGGGCCATTACTATTACTCTCCAATAGACGTACCATGGATGCATCTATGAAGAAGATACTGCTCTATACACTCATCGGTCTGGCTTTAGGTCTCTGGGCGCCCCTCGTCGCCATTCTCCTCCTTTGGTATTCACCCCATGCCATCCAGGAGATCCCCGAATTCCTCGCCCAATCCATACGGAACCATTGGTTTTACTTCCTCTTCATCCTCTCGGCGGCCAGCGGTTTTTTCTCCTTTTTCGGTTTTTTCCTGGGCCGGCGGACGGACGCCATGGCGCTCAAGAACCGACTCCTGAACAAAGAAGTGCTCACCGACCCCTTGACGGGGTTGGGCAACCAACGGTTCCTACACCAAAAATTCAAGATCGAGTTCCGCAAGCACCGGACCAGCCACGAACCTATATCCTGCCTGATGATGGACTTGGACCATTTCAAACGGTTCAACGACACCTGTGGGCACCCTTATGGGGACTATGTCTTGGAGAATTTTGCAACCGTGGTGAAAAAATGCGTTCGAATGGGGGATCTGGCGGCCCGCTACGGGGGCGAGGAATTCTTTGTCATCCTCCCCCATTGCGACAAGGAGGAGGTATGGGCCGTGGGCGAACGCATCCGCAAGGAAACGAAAAAACTCGTCTTTACCCACCGGCATAAAAGAATGCCGCTGACGGTCAGCTTGGGCGCGGTGACGAGTTATAGTGATTCGGGATTGAATTACAGGAAATTGATCGCCCTGGCGGACCGGGCCCTTTATGACGCCAAGCGGAAGGGCCGCAACCAGCTCATCCAGGCCATCCTTCGAAAAATGACCCCCTGAACGACCCTCATAGGACAACTACTGTTTCAGCTTCGCGCGGACTTCCCGTCCATTTGGAGACCGCCAACAGCAGATCCTCGAACTTGAAGGGTTTTTCCAGGCAAATGTTGGGAACTGTGGAGAGGAAATCCGTTAACTCTTCTATGAAGAGGCCGCCGGTCATAAAAATGATCCTCTTTTCTAATCCCGGGAATTTTTGGGCCACCTTTTTGTAGAGCTCCATCCCATTCATATCCGGCATATTGAGGTCGCTCACGATGGCGTCTACCTTCCCCTCTTCCCTTTCCAGTATGGCGAACGCGTCCATCCCGGTAAGGGCGGACAAGACGTCATTTTTCTTTTTCAGCACCCGTTTCAAGACTTCCAGGTTGCCGGGCTCGTCGTCCACGATCAGGACCCGCCCCAGCGCCGGAAGGGCCCGCGGCGAGGATTCGATCACCGGGAGCTTCAAGCCATTTTCCAACGGAAGTCGAACGGTAAAGGTCGTTCCCTTTCCCACTTGGCTCCGCACCTCCAGGGTCCCTTTGTAAGACTTCAAGATCTTATCGCAAATGGAAAGGCCCAGGCCCGTTCCAATCCCGACCGGCTTGGTGGTGAAAAAGGGCTCAAAAATATTGGATAGTATGTTTTCGGGTATTCCCTTGCCGGTATCGGTGAATTCGACGAAAAGGATCCCGTCCTGTGATCCCGTCCGGACGTGGATCTTATTGTCCGCCGGATCATTGCCTTCAATGGCCTGGGCGGCGTTGATGAGCAAATTAATGAAGACCTGCTGAAGTTTGCCCCCGTTGGCCATCAATAAGGGCAGATGCAGGGCGAAGTCTTTCTCCACCCGGGCTTTGCCCTTGAACTCGTGAACGGTCATGCCGATGGCCAGATCGACCATTTTGTTCAAGTCCACCGCCGCCACCGCGCCCTCGTCGGATCGCACGAACGATTTCAAACCCCGCATGATGTCCCGGATCCGTTCGCCGCCTTGCTTGGTTTCGGCGATCTCCTCACGTATCTCTTTCAATATGTTCGGGTAGTTCACGTCCACATGATCATTCTCTTGCATTTGGCGTTCTAATTCGTCCAAATTCTCGACCAGGAATACCAAGTTGGCCAGGACGTAGGTGAGAGGATTGTTGATCTCGTGGACGATCCCAGCGGCCAAAGTCCCAACAATAGCCAGTTTTTCGTTGAGAAGCGCCTGATGTTCCAGTTGGTTTTGAAGGGTGATATCCCGCATGACCGAGATGACCGCCGGTTTGCCGGCGAACTGGATGGAAATACTGGAGGATTCGAGATCCACCGGCTTCCCGCCCTTGGCGAGCATTTTCACCTTCAAAAGAGGATTGGCCCCGCCCTGCCCGATGATCCGTTCAGCTCTCTCCCGGACGATGGAATGGGAGTCGGGATGGAAGAGATCGAAGATCGGACGTTCCTTCATATCCTCCGGCGAGTACCCCAAGAGACTGGCCAGGGTTTGGTTCGCGAACAAGACCCGGTCCCGGTCGTAGATCAAGATACCATCCGCCATCTGCTGGATCATGGCCCTGAAATTTTCTTCCGACTTCCGCAGGGCTTCCTCGGCACTTTTTCGGGGGGCCGTGTCCCGCAGGACCGACATGACCGCCGGCTTACCTTCGTAAGGGATGGAAATACTCGAGGCCTCCACCCACAGCAGGGTCCCATCCTTCTTAAGCCATTGGGATTCCAGGAGCGGCCCGGCCCCTTCCTTGCCGTACATCTTCGCGACCTGCTTCTGGATGATGGGACGATAGTCCGGATGAACAAAAGCCAGGGGCGGATGTCCGGTCAATTCATCTTCCCTTTCATAACCCAGCATCCGGACGACGCTTTGGCTAACGAACAAGATCTGATCCGTATTCTCGATGAATATCCCATCCGGTATCTGCCGGATGATGGTCTTGAAGTTTTCCTCGGAATTTTTCTGGGTTTCCTCGGCTTTTTTCCGTTCGTTGATGTCCCGGAAGATGACCATCGCCGCGGGCATCCCTTGATAGAGGACCGCTATGGATTCCTCCTCGACATGGACCCAACCGCCGTTCTTTTTTTTGATCTTCAACTCGGTGACCGAGTTGTAAAGTTCACCCTTTTGGAGGATCCTTTGAATACGGAGTTGAGCTTCTTCCCTGGATTCGGGAAAGACCAGGGAGAGGGGCGTTTGGCCGACCAGTTCTTCCTGCCTTTCATAACCCAGCAAGTGAAGCAAACCGGGATTGCAATAAACGATCATTCCAGCCCGTTGGACCATCAGACAAATGGGCAGGAGGCTCACAAGGGTCTCGAAATTCGTCCCCGAATCCCTCAATGCCTTAACGAGATCGGTTTTGAGGTCGACAACGACAGGACCCCCTGAGATTTCGGCCATTGCATCGATTTTATCGTTCATTGAAAAACTCCTTGGGGTGGTAATTGGGAAAGAGCTTTGAACGAGACTTGCAGGTCCCGGGTAAGAAAAGGATCTAGCGATAAGACTAAAGACCGTCCCTATGAAAGCAGCAAGAAACAAGCCATGTCTTAAATGGAATTTGAACCTTTTTGAGGGCTTTTTTGAGGATTCGATCCATCAAAAGGGATCAAAGTGAAACCGAAAGGATCGTTTTGATAGGGAGGAGATTTAAAAAGGACTAATGACCGCAAATTTTAATGATCAGTTGCCCGGAAAGACCGCTTTTCGGGTTAGCGGATGACCAGTATCTTGAAGACCTTCACCGTGCCATTCACCTGAACCCGTAGGAAATAGATGCCGTCGGCCACCCGGTTCCCTTCCGTGTCCTTCAAGTCCCATTGGATTGTTTCCTCGCGGGCGATGACGGTCTCGCCGCCGCGGATCTTCCGGAAGGCCATGGTGAAGACCGACCATTGGACCGTGGAAGGTTTGGGAACATCGACCAGGACGTAAACAGGACCCCCATCGGATGGGTTGGGATAAGGACCTTTGAAAACAACGCCGGTCGTGGAGGTGGCGGTCTTGGTGGCCGTGGAGGTTCCGGTGGCCGTTGCTGTCGCGGACAAGGTGAATGTTGGGGTGCTGGTGGAAGTTGAGGTGCTTGATGGCGTGGATGTCGAGCTAAAGGTCGTGGTGGAGGTGGACGTGCGGGTGGCTGTCGCCGTAGCGGTGAAGGATGCCGTCGAGGTGAAAGTCCGGGTGGAGGTCGAAGTAGGTGTTTGGGTAAAAGTGGAAAAGGGCGAAGGGGTAAAGGATGCAGTGGCTGTCGCTGTAGAGGTACTAGTACGGGTGAAAGTCGAGGTAGAGGTCGGCGTATGGGTGAAATTCACCGTCGGCGTTGAGGTGAAGCTGTAGCTGAAAATCGGCGTGTTGGTGGGAGTACCCGTAAAGGTTGAAGTGCCCGTTGAAGTCGATGTCGAACTGTTCGTGGAAGTACCAGTAAAGGTTTTTGTGGCCGTGGACGTGAAGCTGCTGGTGGGCGTACCAGTGAAGGTCGACGTTCCAGTAGCTGTCCGAGTGAAAGTTGGCGTAGCCGAAGGCGTAGCGGTGAGGGACGGCGTAGCTGTCATCGAAGCCGTGAAGGTAAAGCTGAAGACCGGCGTCGACGTCACAGTCGGAGTGGACGTCGACGTATTGGTTCGGGTTGAAGTGAAAGTGGAAGTTACAGTCGGAGTGCTGGAAGGCATAGCTGTTGAAGTGTTCGTGAACGTCGCGGTAGCCGTGGAGATAGCCGTGTTTGTCGGCGTCATCGTCCGCGTGTTGGTCGGCGTTACCGTCGGCGTATTGCTGAATACTGGCGTGTTGGTGGACGTCGGGGTGTTAGTTCGGGTAAAGGTGGCGGTGCTGGAAAGTGTGAAGGTCGAAGTAAAGGCGCTCGTGTTCGTGGGAGTAGAAGTGTTCGTGCGGGTGAAAGTGGATGTGCTGGAAGACGTGGAGGTTGCCGTTAATGCCAGAGTGTTGGTTGCCGTTGGCGTAAAGCTGGGGGCGGAAGTGTTCGTGCGAGTAAAAGTCGAGGTGCTTGAAGCGGTGAAAGTTGAAGTAAAGACCGGCGTCGACGTCAAAGTTAAAGTGGACGTCGGCGTATTGGTTCGGGTATAGGTCGAGGTAAAAGTTGGCGTAGACGAGAAGGTAAGGGTGGGGCTGGAAGTGTTGGTGCGGGTAAAAGTCAAAGTAGCGGTCGACGTTGAAGTGAAGGTGTTCGTGGGAGTATTGGTGTTAACAGGGGTGTTGGTGCGGGTGGGTGTGAAGGTGGCCGAAAAAGTGGATGTAAAGGCCACGGTATTGGTAGCGGTGGGAGTAGAGGTATTTGTCTGAGTGTTGGTACGCGTGGGCGTAAAGCTGTTGGTGAAGGCCGGCGTAAAGGTAGGGCTTCGGGTGGGTGTATAGGTTCCCGCCATCGACTGGGGAAGGATCTGGATGGCGTTGATCTCCGGCCGGTCAAAGGCGCCGATATTGAATATGATCTGGATCTGCCCGCTCCCGTTCGGGGCGATGTTGTTGAAATACTGGTCGATGGCCTTATATTCCCCACCGGCGGTCGCGAATACGTCGAAATTGGTCAGTACCGTTGTTCCATTGATAAGAACATTGAATTGCCTCTGTCCCGCCGCCGTGAAGTAATTCTCCATGAATTTCAGGTCGACTTGGTAATTGGTCCCTGTGGGTACATTGAAGGTATAGGTCACCGGCCCCGTACCATTGTTGGGCCCAAACCCGAAACGCTCATAGAGGAAAAGGGTGGGGTCGCTCGTTCCGCTCAAGGGCGCATTCCCCGACCCGGACCAGCCTCCGTAGAAATTGGTGTCCGCCGCCCAAACATTTCCCTGAGTATCCGTATAAGTATCCCCGCCGCAGTTCACCCGCCAAGTGGAAGAGACCACCGGAGCGGGAGCGGCAAGACCGGTTTGATAAGACCGAACGTAATCCACCAGCATGGTTTGGGGAAAAGATGCGGTGGCATCTGGGTTCCCGGGCAGGGTGCCCCCCAAGGCTCCTCCCCCCACGGCCACATCCAGAAGATGATAAAAAGCGTGATTAAATTGCCAAGTGCCGGTGGTTTGGTTGGCGGAGGTGACGGTGAAATAGAGATTGCCGTCACAAAAGAAATCGATCCGATTGGCCACCCAGAGGGCGCTGTAGATGTGATATTCGGCGTAAAGCGGACCGGTGGGACTTGTCCAAATATTGGTGAAATCGATGCCGTCATGAAGGGACCCGTGGTTGAGCGGCAACTCGCTGGTCTTGCCGAAGTTTTCCATGATGTCGATCTCCCCGCAAGCGGGCCAGCCCGCGGTGGGATAATTGGTCCCCAGCATCCAATAGGCGGGCCAGAGCCCCTGCCCGTGAGCCATGCGCACCCGAGCCACCATGTAACCGTATTGGGCCGTTTGCTTGCCAGCGCTGTTGAGCCGGGCCGAGGTATAGCGGCCCACCGTACCGTAGTTGGTGTTGCCGGGGGTCGTGTCGATGGCAATGATGCCGAGCGATGAACCATCCGTCGCGCTCGTATTTTTAATGATCTGCGCGTTGGCGATATTGGACGTGTAGTTCTCCAGCTCGTTGTTGCCCCAACCGGTCGCCCCGGTCTCATAGCTCCAATTAGCCGCGTTGGGCGCGCTTCCAGCGGCGCCGTTGAATTCATCGCTCCAGGCCAACCCATACCCCGGCGGCACCGCTTCCCAAGTGAAATCCCCCCAGGCGGAAGAATGGAAACCGAGGCCCAGGATCGTGAATAGCAACATCGAAAAGGATCGGGAATTAAAAGTTGGGCAAGCTCGGAGGAAGAGGGTCATCGGATGATCATGACCTTGAAGACTTTGACAACGGTTTGACCGCCGTTGACCTTCACCCGAACGTAATAGAGACCATTGGCCGCGGGCGTTCCGTCGTCAGCATTCAGGTCCCATTGAATGGTCCCCGTTAGGTCGATGAGCGTTTCACCGCCGCGGATCTTCCGGAAAGCCTGGCTGAAAACCGACCATTGGACCGTGGAGGGGTTGGGAACCGTGACACGGATATTCACCGGCCCGCCCTTGGAAGGATTGGGATAGGGCCCCACGAACGCCACGCCGGTGACCGTCGTGGCGGTTTTCGTCGGGGTAAGAGTGGAAGTCGATGAAGCGGTCGATGTCGCGGACGGCGTAAAGCTGGAGGTTGGAGTAAAGGTCGCCGTCGACGTCAAAGTTAAAGTGGACGTCGGCGTGTTCGTGAAGGTCGAGGTTGGCGTCAGGGTCGAAGTCGATGTGCGGGTCGCCGTCGAAGTGGGCGTGCTGGAGGATGTCGCGGTAGCGGTGAAGGATGCCGTTGAGGTGAAAGTCGAGACCGGCGTCGACGTCAAAGTTAAAGTGGACGTCGGCGTGTTCGTCGAGGTGGAAGTTCGGGTGGAGGTCACGGTACTTGTATTCGAAGGTGTGAAAGTAGAAGTAAAGACCGGCGTCGACGTCAAAGTCAAAGTGGATGTCGGCGTATGGGTACGAGTAAAAGTGGGAGTAGCGGTCGGTGTGGAAGTGAAGGTATAGCTGAAAATCGGCGTGTTGGTGGGCGTGCCCGTAAAGGTTGAAGTGCCCGTTGAAGTCGATGTCGAACTGTTCGTGGAAGTACCAGTAAAGGTTTTTGTGGCCGTGGACGTGAAGCTGCTGGTGGGCGTACCAGTGAAGGTCGACGTTCCAGTAGCTGTCCGAGTGAAAGTTGGCGTAGCCGAAGGCGTAGCGGTGAGGGACGGCGTAGCTGTCATTGAAGCCGTGAAGGTAAAGCTGAAGATGGGCGTCGACGTCACAGTCGAAGTGGACGTCGGCGTATTGGTTCGGGTCGAAGTGAAGGTCGCGATAACCGTGTTTGTCGACGTCATCGTCCGCGTGTTTGTCATCGTTACCGTCGGCGTATTGCTGAATACTGGCGTGTTGGTGGACGTCGACGTGTTCGTGCGGGTGAAAGTGGAAGTAGACGTTGACGTAAACGTCGAGGTGTTCAACGGAGTATTGGTCCTAGTGGGAGTGAAGCTATTGGAAGGGGTAAAGGTCATCGTCGGCGTCAAAGTTAAAGTGGACGTCGACGTATTGGTGCGGGTAAAAGTCAAAGTAGCGGTCGACGTTGAAGTGACGGTGTTCGTAGGAGTGTTGGTGTTAACGGGGGTGTTGGTGCGCGTGGGCGTGAAGGTGGCCGAAAAAGTGGATGTAAAGGCCACGGTATTGGTAGCGGTGGGAGTAGAGGTATTGGTCTGAGTGTTGGTGCGCGTGGGCGTGAAGCTGTTGGTAGGGGTAGGCGTCGACGTGAAGGTCGACGTATTCACGGGGGTGTTGGTTCGCGTGGGCGTGAAGCTGGCCGTAAAAGTCGAGGTAGAGGCTGTCGTCGACGTCATAGTAGAAGTTGACGTCGGCGTATTGGTCGCCAAACAGCTAGAGCTGACCAGGTTGATGTCATCCACCCAAAGAATGGAAGAACCCGTGGCCTGGGGCTGGAAAACGATCTGGGTAGCGTTTTGAAGGTTCTGTAAAAGCGTGCCGGTGTTGGCACCCGGGTTCGTGAAGGTTGGCGCGCTGAGGTTAAGGCTCACCTGGGTCCAGGTCGTCGTGGCGTTGAACGTAGCTTGGTACCAAACGAACCCCGCACCCCCATAAGTTTGAATAGAGGCCACCTTGAACCAATAAGCCCCCGGCACCGAGGTCATGACCCAA
>CAZLND010000043.1:0-12761 GCA_964560635.1 uncultured bacterium
CTCAACAGCGCCATGGTCAATTCGACACGGGTCATTGGCCCGGCCATTGGGATGCAGATCTATGCCCTTGGGGGTGACAATGAGATAGGCGCGGCCTGGTGCTTTTTGATCGACGCCTTGAGCTACGTTGGGGTGCTTTACGCGATCGGTAAAATGAAGTCCGCTCCCACCCATGTCAAACCCGCCAAAGCGGACCTCAAATACTTAATGGAAGGTTTCCATTATTTAAAAAGTCATTCCCTCATGGCCCGTACAGTGGCTTTGTTATCCATCATGACCCTTTTCGGTTGGTCCTATCTTTCTCAATTGCCCGCTTTCGCTTCAGCTCATCTCCACTTGCAGGGGCGCTCTTATGGAATGCTTTGGGCCATGTCGGGACTGGGGGCCTGTGTCGCGGCACTGACCGTCGCCAATTTGGGGTCCAAGTTGGTCAATGAAAGGAGCCTCTATGCCGGTATCGGCCTATATTGCGTCTTTGTCATTCTCTGCGGCCATGAAACGGACCCCATCGCCGCCGCCTTGTTCCTTTTCCTGACCGGCTTCGGCCTTATCCTCTTTTTTTCCTGCGGCAACAGCATCATCCAAACCCAAGCTCCCAACGAGCTCCGGGGACGCCTCATGGGCATTTGGGCCTTGGTCTTCGGCGGTGGAATGCCGGTCGGTAGCTTCTGGATGGGCGTGGTGGCCCAAAGGACTTCTTCCGGGGTTTCCATGCAGATAGGCGGGCTCTTTTGCGCCTTGGGAGCCCTGGCGGTCTATTTCTTTTTCCGGAAAAGCAAATAATAGCGGCTAAGGTTGAGTTGACGGGTCATTGCGGCATGGATAAGGTAATAACTCCAAGGCCGTTGTCATTGCGAGGAATACCCGCCGAATAGGCGGGTGGTTATGACAAGTCTGCGGTAGTTGGCCTTTGGCCAACCATGCTTGACCCGAAGGGCCAACGCACAACCTCGGTCTTAAATAAACTTCAGGAGTTCCCATGAATGTTCTGCCCCTCATCCTGACCGCCCTGTTGGTCATGGTCATCGCCTATCGCTACTACAGCGCCTTCCTGGCCGCCAAGGTGGTGGTGTTGAACGACCGCCATAAAACACCCGCCCATACTTTGAACGACGGACACAACTACAAACCCATGCCCAAGTTCGTGCTCTTTGGCCAGCATTTCGCCAATATCGCCGGGTCTGGTCCCCTCATCGGCCCGGTCCTGGCCGCCCAATTCGGTTACGCGCCCGGCTTCATCTGGCTTTTGGTGGGCGTCTGCCTGGCGGGAGCGGTCCACGATTTTATGATCTTGGCGGCCTCCATCCGCAGGAAAGGTAAGTCGCTTGTGGAGATCCTGCGGCATGAGATCAGCCCCCTAGCCGCGGTCATGGGCGCCATCGCCATTTTCATCATCGTGGTCATGGCCCTGGCGGGCCTGGGTTTGGCGGTCGTGAACGCCTTGAAAGGCAGCCCCTGGGGAGTTTTTTCCATCGGCACCACCATCGCCACCGCCTTGGTGGCGGGTTTCTGGCTTTTTAAACTCCGTCCCGGCAAGATCACGGAGGTCAGTGTCTTTGGCGTGCTCATCGTGGGTTCGGCGGTCGTTTTCGGGAAATTTGTTGCCGGCTCTTCCCTAGCCACCCTTTTCACCTTTTCCTCTGACGGCGTTATCGCTTCGCTGGCCCTTTACGGCTTTATCGCTTCTGTTCTTCCGGTCTGGATGCTGATGACGCCCATCGGTTACTTGAGTTCTTACATGAAAGTAGGCACGATCGTGGCGCTGGTGGTGGGTATCATCCTGGTCCACCCTGATCTACAAGCCCCAGCCTTCAGCCAGTTCGTGGGAGGAGGCGGCCCCATCATCCCAGGTAAGCTTTTCCCCTTTGTGTTCATCACCATCGCCTGCGGGGCAATCTCCGGTTTCCATGCCCTGGTTTCCTCAGGGACCACTTCCAAGATGCTGGATAAGGAATCGGACGCCAGGACCATTGGTTATGGTGCCATGCTGGTCGAGGGACTGGTCGGGATCGTGGCCCTCTTGGCCACTTGCTCCCTTTTCCCGGCCGATTATTTCGCCATCAACCTCTCCCCTGAGAAGTTCGCGACCTTGGGCCTGAACCCGGTACGCTTGAACGAGCTTTGCCAAGCAGTGGGAGAGAATGTGGCGGGCCGTCCCGGCGGGGCGGTCTCCCTGGCGGTGGGCTTCGCTCAGATCTTCTCCGGTCTTCCGGGCCTGCAGACCCTGATGAATTACTTCTATCACTTCATGATCGTCTTTGAGGCGCTTTTCATCCTCACCACCATCGACGCGGGCACCCGCATCGGGCGGTTCTTGTTGCAGGAATTTTTCGGCCGTTTCTGGAAACGCTTGGACAACCCTCATTGGGTGCCGGGCACCGTGCTTTGCACGGCTCTCGTTGTCTTTTGTTGGGGATTCCTGCTCAAGGCGGGCAATGTCAGCACCATTTGGCCCATGTTCGGCACCGCTAACCAACTTTTGGCCAGCGTGGCCCTAGCGGTGGCCACCAGCGCCATCATCAATTCAGGCCGAATCCGTTACGTTTGGGTGACCTTGGTGCCCTTGCTCTTTGTGGCCTCGACGACCCTTTACGCGGCCTTTTTGAACATCGTGGATAATTTCTTACCCCTGGCCCAGACTCATCCAGAAAAAGCCGTGTCGGCTTACATTATGGTCACCTTGACCTTGGTCATCATGACCTGCGCGGCGGTGGTGTTATGGGAATCTTTCCACCGTTGGTACCAGATACTGGTCCTGAAAAAACATCCCAAGGCCGTGCACGATAAGTCCCACAAGGGACATGAGATGCCGGAATATGGGTGTTGTTAAGATCGTTTTTTAAAACTGTATCTTAGCCACCATCAGGAAGAGGATGACCGCCACTAGGCCGCAAAGCCCCACCCCCAGACCGGTAGCCCTGGCCTCCAAGGCTTTGTATTCCGCTGAATCCGGACCTTTTTGTTCCAAGGCCGCGATCTGACGCTTCAAAAGGGGTGAGTAGACCACGATCCCCAAGACCGCAGCGAGCACCAAAAGCAGGGCCGACATCCATATCCAAAAAGCGTTCCATGAATAACCGTTCATCCAAACCATAAGCGGTCCGGTGATGGCCAAACCCGCATAAGCGGGGTTGGCCACGAAACTATCCATGACCTTGATGTTCTTCAGGACGAAGGGCAGGCTTTTAGGATCTTTTCGGGCCCGGGCCAGCCAAAAACCATAGCTGAGATTGAATCCCACCGCCACCACCACGAAAAGCACATGCAGGAACTTGAGGACTAGATAAGAGGTGATCATTCTCCGTAAGACCCCTCTTTCAGAAAAATCCTAAAATAAAAAATACGACCCCGATGCCGCCGAACCCCAGGCTGACGAACCAGAAAGGTTTCCGCCTGGTCAGGGCCGCGATGGCGCCAACCGCGATGGCCACTTGGAAGAGGGTGACGGCGTGGGCTAGGGTCTCGTGATGCTTCAGGTGGGCCTCGGAGGATTCATCGAATTTTTTAGCTTCCTCGGTGATCTTGTCCTGTTCTTCCTTGTATTGCTTTACCTTCTCCAGGTCTTTCTTGGAGATATTCCGGTGAAGGCTGTCGAGCAATTCGATCTTCGAGCCCAGCACCGCGGCCTTGATGCCTTTGGATTGGTAATAGCTCCATTGGTCGGAGGATTTAATGCGGTCGATCATGGCTTCATTGGCATGGAACCCGGCCATCAGGGAGGCCACCGCGGCGAAGGCCGCCAGGAAAGCGGAGCTCAAGGCCACTCCTAATACCCATTTCTCACCCGATTCATGGGCATGGTGTTCCATATGTTCGTGGAGGTGTTCGGTGGGCACTTCGATCTCTTCAGGCATGGGTTTCCTTTCCAGTGGGAGTTGGGATTCAGCGCGACGAGGCCATGATAACAAAAAAGGGGGTTGGCTTTCGCCAACCCCCTTGGAAAAGAACACGTTAAAAGATCAGGCCGTGACTTCCTTGCGAACGATACCGGTCTTGGCTTCCTCATAGAGCTCCTTGGGATGAAGCTGGATGTCCCAGACCAAGCGGAACCAGGACATGACCCGAAGGATATAGTGCGACATGTCGATCTCCCACCAATAGATCCCCTGGCGTTCCGAGTAGGGGTAACGGTGATGGTTGTTATGCCACCCCTCGCCCATGGTGATCATGGAGAGGATGAAGCTGTTCTTGCTCAGGTCGCCCGTTTCGAACCGTTTTTTTCCAATGATGTGGGCCAGAGAGTTGATGGTGAATGTCCCGTGGTAAAGCAAAGTAGTGGAGGTGAAGAATCCCCAGGCCAGCATCTGAAGCCCATTGGTGTGAAGCCCGGGAGCGACATGCGCCAAAAAAGAACCGAAGAAAAAGATACAAGTCCCCAAAATGAAGGGGGCCACGCCATGGTATTTATTGATCCAGAGTATCTCGGGGTACTTGGTCAGGTCCTTCACCAACTCCTCCCGAGTAGCCCCATACCGTTTGCAGATCACCCAACCCCAATGGGCCCACCAAAGACCGCGTAATCCCGGTGAATGGATATCCTGGTCCGTGTCGGAATACTTGTGGTGATGCCGGTGATGGGCGGCCCACCAAAGCGGCCCCTGCTGGCCGCAGGAAGTGCCCCAGAAAGCCATGATGAACTGGAAGAAGCGGCTGGTCTTGTAGGAGCGATGGGAGAAATACCGGTGGTAGATCCCCGTAATGGCGAACATGCGGAAGTAGTACATGAAGATGCACATGGCGATGGCGGCCCAACTGACACCGGTCAAGAAGGCGAAGATGCCGACGATGTGAACGCCGAAGAAAGCGGCGCTGCCGCCCCAGTCGATCTGCTCTTCTTTGGTGAATTTACTGCGAAATTTTTGGGCGAACGATTGTTCGTCCGATTTTGTGGTTCCTGGATTCTTGGCTTCAACTTGTGACATAACTTCAAACACCTCTCACTGAAAATTTTGGAACCCGTAACAAGAGCGGGTCAAAAAATTCCACGCTCTGCCTTTAGGACGTCATCCATTGGTGCGGCTTATGGGTTTCAGGCTTGCTGGGTTCCCGTTCCTTCAAGAACTTGACTCAGGCCGAAGGCACGGGACCTGACTGCCGGCCGCCGGTGAATTTTATCGCCCGGTCGACCAACGAAAAAACTCCCTTGGAGTGGAGCGCTTTCGTTAAAAGAATTATACCCCGAAGGAGGGGTTATGATAACGGGTAAATCGCCGCCCCTGTCATCTTTCACCCATGCGTGGAGACAAAATTACAGTGGTTATCCACATCCCGATCCCGCCTTAACCATAGGATTTTCGAAGCTTTAATTCATCCCACTAAATGACGCGGTTCAGGCCTTCCCTACCTCACATAGATGATATAGTCCGTTTCGGGCGGGGCTCCCCCCGATCTCTTGATAAGACTGGCGATCTGTCCGCGGTGATAGGTTCCGTGATTGGCCATATGGGCCAAAATGTCTGAAAGGATATTTTCAAAGGGTATCCCCTTTGTGTTTTTATAAGCGGTTTTTTTCGCAAGATCGTCATACCTCAGGGTGGAAAAATAACGATCCATTCCTTCCTTAAGCTCGGTATTCATGGAACGTCTTTGGGCCGAGTTCAGCAAAGCCTTCAAGTCGACCGCTGGCATCCCTGGGACGAGCCTGGATATCCACAAGGCCTTGGCCATCAATACATGACTCATCTTTTTAACGGCCTCCTCGCTCATCTCGGGAGTAGCTTCCATGGCGGATAGCATCCTTTCGTTGGCCCAGAAATCGTAATCAAAAAGCTTCTTGAAATAAGCGACGGTCATCCCTTATCTCCTGATTTTATTCGTCTTCGGTCGACCGATCGTGATCAAGACCACCGCCCCCACGATCAGACCCGCCGCGCCAAAAACGGTGGGTGTCAGGGCTTCTCCCGCCATCAGCCAACCCAGGAAAACCGCGATGACCGGATTGACGAAGGCATAGGTAGAAGCCAATCCCGGGGTGGCCTTTTGGAGGACCCAAATATAGGCCGTAAAACCCACCAAAGACCCGACCAAAGTCAAATAAACCCAGGCATTGACCGAGTGAGACGTCAGGTCCGCCCAATGGAACTGGCTGGCTTCCCCCAGCAACAGACCCACCAACAACTGGCAGGCGCCTCCGGCCATCATTTCCAGGGAAGTGGCCATGAGCGCGGAAGCGGGGAGAGGCGCCGTGCGGGCATAAAGGGAGCCATAAGACCAGCCCAAGGAGGTTCCCACCAGCAATAACGCGGCCCAAGGATCCCAGGTGACCGCGCCCTGGGAATGGGGAAAGACCAAAAGAGCGATGCCCGCCATCCCTAGAAAGATACCCAACCAAACCTTGAGCCCCGACTGGATCCCTCTTTTCCATTCCAAGAGTGCCATCCAAAGGGGCACGGTTCCCACCAGCAACGCCGCGATCCCGGAAGGGACCCATTTTTCTGCCCAACTGACACCGCCATTGCCCACGACCAGCAAAAAGAACCCGATGATCAGCGCCGAGCGCCAATGGATGGAGCGGGGCGGGGCGATCCCTTGAAAACGCATGAACCCATATAGGATCAAACCGGAGGTCAAGAACCGCGTTCCCGCCATGAGAAAAGGAGGGATGGACTCGATGGCGAAGCGGATGGCCAGGTAGGTGGAACCCCAGACCAGGTAAACGGCGAGAAGGGCCAGCCAAACACTGGCGGGATAAGCGGTCTTTTGGCTTTTCACCATCTTTTCCCTGCTTTATCATGGTTTCACGCGGATGAAGGATCCAAAATTCGACCCGACGCAAGGCTAACATGACCGAACTTCAGCAAGCTACACCCCAGGTCAAGAAAAACATATTCCTGATCCGCGTCCTTTTGGCCCTGACCCTTCTGGCTTTTGATTTTTTCTACCTTCAGGCGAACCCCGGTCAAATGGCGACGGCCGCGGCCTACGCCGGCGCACTGGTCGCCACCTTTCTCCTTTTCGCTTTTGTCCAGGCCGAGACCTTCGAGAAGGTCCATTTTCAATACGTCTTATTCGCCATGGACTTCCTGCTGTTATTGGCCGGCCTTTACCTTTTCGATCACTTGGAAACCAACCTTCTGATCATGATCTTCCTGACCTTTTTCATTTCGGCCGTTAGCCAATCGGTCGGACGCAGTGTTTTCGTGGCCATGGCTGTCATAGGCATTTATCTCTACCTCATCTATTTCAAAAGCGACGTTTTCAACTATATGGACCCCATACTGATGCTTTCTTGCGCCCTTCTTTTGGTAGTGTCCATCCATTCGGGTTATATGGCCTATCGGACCGTCCAAGAGGAAAAGGAGCTGATCGCCTTGGCCAAAAAGGCCGCCTTATTGACCGAAAAAGTGCGGGAAGGGGACGAAGCGGCGCTCCAATACGCGGCGACCCTCAAGAATGTCCTGGATAGCCTGCCTATTGGGGCCATCGCCGTATCCGTGGAAGGAACGGTCCTATTCGCCAACGCCCGAGTGGGGAAAATACTGGATTTGAACCCCAAAAGCCTGTCCGGCCTTTATCTTTTGACCAAGGACTCTCCCCTGGGGGATATTGGGGAACTGATGTGTTCGGCCATGAAAACACGCCAGGAATTGAAGAAGGAATACCTGGATACCAACTGGAAAAACCATCCAAAACGCTTTCGCCTCGACAGTTCCTCCGGCACTAGCCTTTCCGGAAAGGTCTGGGGAACCCTATTTTTATTGCAGGAAGCTTCCCTTCCACAGACTTCGGCTCCCGAACCCACAAAAGACTGATCTTTTCACAAAAACCTTATCCCCGATCCGGATATCGTTCAAAAGCCCTTGTTAAACGTTCGGGCTATTTTTCCTTTCCATTACTTCAAATGGGTACGTTTTATGCCTGGAATATATTTAGGTCGTTCGAAATTTTTATTGAAGCCTATTGGGATTAGGAGAAAAATAAGGGTGGTCGCACTGTTATCAAAGTTGGGCCACTGACAACGATCTCAAAGAAGATTGGGTGAGCCCCTTGATCTCCGCCTTGTCGGAGCGTGCGGCCATTTTTATTGGCGATAGCGCCGATGGACCCCTCCCTTGAAATATCGGTTCCCCTTCTTAGATTTGATTCAACCGCACCTTCCGCGAAGGAAAAGCCACACTCTCTCCGTGGCTTCGTTGGTCTCCAGCTAGTCCTGGGGCAGTTGTTTCCCCCCCATGGGAAGTGACAGGTGGGTGCGGCCTATTCTTTTTGGATCTCCCTCTCGAAGTAAGACCCCCGGTCGTTTATCCGCTTCCTCTTATCTCGAAATAGCAACTTAATTCGAAAATTATTTCGGCGAAGAAAAAGATAAAAAAAGGTCCTGCCGTTTCGCGTGTTAGGATGAGTCCACGTCTAGTCAAGTAAGGAGGTTCCTCATGGCAAAGAAAGCGAAGAAGGTCACGAAAAAGAAAAAAAAGCGCTAAATTTTTAGCGCTTTTTTGTTTTTGTGTACTAAAGCCTGAACATCCTGTTCGGGCTTTTTTTATCCTCCCAATTGGTAACGCACCCAGACATTGGGTTCCGCATAGATCCCCTCGTTCTTCTTTCGGTCGATAGTGACCGGCACCAGGGCTCCTGGGACCAAATGTTCCCCGCTTTTACGGAATTTCTTTCCCGTCCATTTTTCCCAATCCGCCACCGTCCCCGTGACCACCATGGATTGGTGGGCTAGAGCCAGGAATTTGGCCCCCAATTTCACGTGGGTCCTGACCCAAGGGTCGAAAGGAAGCCCGTCACGCATGAGCTTGCTCAAGTAATCCCCCATGGGCATTTTAGGGTATTTGCTTTTCATTGTGGGCCGTACAGGCACCAGCACATCCCGGATCTCCTTGCGTTGGGCCAGGTCCTTCAAGGTGGAAAGCAACATGCGGCTGAGATTGCGCCCCTGATGATCGGGATGGATGACCAGGGATAACCCCACCAGGGCGGTGGGATTCAGCGATTGTTCCTTGTCCCGAAAGCCTTTTTCCACAGCCGCGTCCCAGCCTTGGGGCAGGTCTTCCAGGGCGCCGACCCACTTCAGGGGAATCCCATGGGCGGCCCCGATGGCTTTGTCCTTTTCCAATAAGACCAGCTGGTATTCGCTGAATTCGGTCAAAAGACGGTCCCAATAACGGCGCGAGACGGCGTCCTGAAGAAGGAATTTAGGCCAGGACTCGCGGTGGATCTGGTTGACCGCTTCGGCCAATTCGGGTTGTTCGGCAAGGGTAACGATGTCGTAGGGCATAGGGACTACTTCGGGGTTTATTTAAAGCGGTACGCCAGCCAGTCACAGACCGGCTGATATCCTATTTTCTGATAAATACCGTTGGAAGTGGGGTTTAAAAGGTCGGTGTAAAGCAGGCAATATTTCTTTCCCGAATCCAATATCTTTTGGCTTAAGCAGGACACCAAAGAAGTCGCGTAACCGCGGTTGCGGAATTCCTCGGGTGTATAGACCATGTTCACGCTCAAGGAATGAGGGGTCTCCCGGCCATAGCCCGCCATGGCCCGGGCCTGTCCATCGTTCCAAACAAAAAGTCTTTGTTCGCGGATATAACCTTCCACGATCTTTCGCTCGTCCACCGGATCCATCAATCCCGAGTCCCGGTTGAGCAATTGGGTCCACTCGATGAGGAAGTCCGTGTCTTCCACGGAAGCGTTCCGCAAGGCACCCGGGCTCAAGGGGACCTGTTCCACCTGCATTAGCTGATAGATACGCATGGACATTTCCAGAAGGGGGGATTTCTGGGTCTTGAGGTTCCAAAAATGGGAGAACCGCTTGACCGTTTCCTTGGGCCCGCCCGCGCCTGGGATCTGGGGATAACTATCCCGTAAGTGATTGGCAAGGAGCTGAAGGGCATCCACGTCCATCTCCGTGACGGTAAACTTGTAAGGCGGCGTCCAAAAAGCCGCTCCCACGGGCGCCCCTTCCCTTTCCACCAGCCAAAAATAATGCTCCTGCCGCTCTTTGGGCGTCTTGCGCAACAAGTTGGAAAGGGTGCCCAGGATAAGGTTGTTCTCGGCCTCTTTTTGTCCGAGCCAAGTGGCGGCCTTTTGGTGGAATTGCTCGGCGGTAAGGGCCGCTAGGACCGAAGTAGCCATGGGTTAAGGGGTCGGGGTGATGGTGGGAAGGGAAGTAGGCTGGGTGGAGTTATTATTCGGGACGTTACAGGAAGTCACCAGAGCGCCGAAAGCCAGGAGAAGGAGCGTTAAGAAGGATAAACAAGCCGGTTTCCTCATATCCCTCCCCTTTGGCCGATCGATGATAGGCGATTATATCACGGCGGGTTTGGGATTAAAAAAAGGCCCCGAAAAAGATCATCCCCAACCCCACAATGAACAGGCCATCGGCCACTTCAGGGTTCCATCCCAATTTAGAAGGGCTGATGATCTTTAAGATGGTGAAATTGAGGCCCAAGGAGACCAATAGGACCAGACAACCCAACTGAAGGATGAAGGTAAAGGGAAGAAGATTGAATTCCACCAAGCCCACCACCGCCAAGAAAACAGCGGTGATGATGCCCACGGAGGATTGGCGCCAACGGATCATCGGTTCAAGATTTTGCAAGGCGCTTTTACTTTCCGAACACCTTGTTCAAAAGAACCTTCAGCGGATCGTAATACTTGTCCACCACCCGTTCCTTCAATGGAATGATGGCGTTATCCGTGATATGGATATCCTCCGGGCAGACCTCGGTGCAACATTTGGTGATGTTGCAATAGCCCAGACCATGCTCGCCCTTGAGGAGCGGTGTGCGGTCCATGCTGTCGATAGGATGCATTTCCAAGCTGGCGATGCGTACGAAAAAACGGGGTCCAGCGAACTTTCCGAACTTATCGTGGTCGCGCAGCACGTGGCAGGTGTCTTGGCAAAGGAAGCATTCGATACATTTGCGGAATTCCTGCACCCGATCCACGTCTTCCTGTTCCCAATGCCAATCGGCCCCTTCCTTAGGTGTGAAAGGCGGGATTCGCTTGTTGACCTCATAGTTATAGGAAACGTCTGTGGCCAAATCTTTCATGATGGGGAAGGTCTTCATGGGGGTGACGGTGATGGTCTCGCCTTCCTTGAAGGTATTCATACGGGTCATGCACATTAGACGGGGTTTGCCGTTCACTTCCGCCGAACAACTTCCGCACTTGCCGGCTTTGCAGTTCCAGCGGCAGGCCAAGTCGGAGGATTGGGTGGCCTGGATCTTGTGGATGACATCCAGGACGACCATACCCTCTTCGACTTCAACGTCGTAATCTTTTAGTTGCCCGCCTTCCGAGTTTCCCCGGTAGACCTTCATATGAACTTTACCCATGCCGCTGCTCCTTTAGTTCGGACCTAAAACCCGTTCTTAAGCCTCGCCTCGCAGTTGTTTCAAGATCTCCGGTTTCAACAAATGCGCATCCACTAGTTCCTTTTCCAGATCGGCCGGGATCTGGGGCAGGTCTTCCCTCACCACTTCCATCTTGCCGGCCTTTTGGCGCACCACGATGCGTTTCTTGGCGAACTCCTTGGCATAACCCGAAAAGTCGGTGCGGGTATGACCTCCGCGGGATTCTTTGCGTTCCTTGGCGGCCCGAGTGACCGCTTCCGCCACTGCCAGCATGTTCCTTAAGTCGAGTGCCACGTGCCAACCGGGGTTGAACAGGCGGTTTCCCTCGGCGGACATCTTTTTCACGCGTTCCTTCAGGCCTTCTAAGTCCTTGAGGCACTGGTCCATCAGGCTTTCCTCACGGTACATTCCCGCGCCTTTTTCCATGATGTGCTGCAGGTCGGCCAGGATCTTGTAGGACACTTCCCCGCCTTGGTTCTCGAAGGGCTGGTTCATTTCCTTGTTCAACCCGGCCAGCTGGGACTCGTCGATCTTGGGAAAATCCTTCAGTTTCTTGGCGTAATTGGCCGCGTGCTCACCGGCCAACTTGCCGAAGACCACTAGGTCGGACAAGGAGTTGCCGCCCAAACGGTTGCTTCCATGCATGCCCGCGGAGCATTCCCCGGCCGCGAAAAGGCCCGGGACGTTCGACATTTGGGTCTCCGGGTCCACCTTCACCCCGCCCATCATGTAATGGCAGGTGGGGCCCGTTTCCATGGGCACCTTGGTGATATCCACATCCGCCAGCTGCTTGAATTGGTGGTACATGGAGGGGAGCTTTTTCTTGATGTCCTCGGGCGTGCGGCGCGAGGCGATGTCCAGGTAGACGCCGCCATGTTCCGTGCCCCGGCCTTCCTTGATCTCGTTCCAAAGCGCGCGGGCAACGACGTCCCGGCTCATGAGCTCGGGGGGTTTGCGCTCCTTGACCGTCTCTTCCTTCACGCCCTCAATGACCACCTTCTGGAACCAAGTGTTGGCCTCTTCCTCGGTCTCAGCGTACTTGCCCTGGTACTTGGGCGGGATGTACTTGAACATGAAACGCTCGCCCTTGTTGTTCCTCAGGACCCCGCCCTCGCCGCGCACACCCTCGGTGATGAGCAGACCGCGGACGGAAGGGGGCCAGACCATGCCGGTCGGGTGGAACTGGATATATTCCATGTCGGCAAGCTCGGCCCCAGCCAGATAGGCTAGCCCGAAACCGTCCCCCGCGCATTCCCAGGAGTTGGAGTTGACGAAATAAAGTTTCCCGATGCCACCGGTGGAAACGATGACGGACTTGGCCTTGAAAAGGACCGGCCGGCCCGTTTCACGAAAATAGCCGTAAGCCCCGGCGATCCGGTCCCCGTCCTTCATCAGGGCGTAGATGGTGCATTCCATATGCACATCGATGCCGGAGTGGACGCCCTTGTCCTGCAGGGT
>CAZLND010000044.1:0-12460 GCA_964560635.1 uncultured bacterium
CTGCGAAACCGGCCTTCTTGGAGCGGCATGGACAAGCTCTCCCTGGCCCTTCGGGCGCTTTTCGGCCCGGTGAAACCTTGAATCGCCAAGAGGCCCCTTGAACCCCCGCGACGGCTCCCTCCAAAAAAAGACCAGCTTTTATTACCCCTTGCTCCTCTTGCCGGGCCAAAAACGCCGGGCCATGGAGGCCCTTTACCGTTTTTGCTGGGCCGCCGACGAGATCTCGGATGGCAAGGATGCCCTGCCCCTTAAAAAGAAAAAACTCACCCAGTTCCAAATAAAATTGAAGCACTGCTTTGCGGGTAAGGCCCAAGACCCTCTTTTCAAGGACCTTCAGGAAACCATACATTTCTACCAGCTCTCACAAGAACCCCTCTCCCGCATCCTCAAGGGAGTGGAAAGGGATCTGAAGCCCCTGCGGTTCACGACCTTCCGGGAACTCCACCGCTATGCCTTGCAAGTGGCGGGGGGGCCGGGGCTGGCCAGCATGGAGATCTTTGGTTTCAAGGACAAGGCCCACCGGGTTTACGCCGAGAACTTAGGAGTGTTCCTGCAATTGGTCAACATCGTGCGGGACTTCAAAGAAGACAAAGCCATGGGCCGCCAATATCTTCCCACTGAGGATTTCAAGCGCTTCCACTTGAACCCGGATTCGGTGGAGGCCGGCCATTCCCATTGGAAACCCTTCGTGGAATTCCAATTGGACCGGGCTTGGACTTTCCTGGAAAAAGCCCGGCGTGCCCTCACCCTTCACCAGCGGGGCGCACTGATGACCGCCGAATCCATCGCGGCTGTTTACGTGAAACTCCACCAAAAACTGCGGCACAATCCCCACCGTATCCTGCGTGAAAGGACCGCCCTCTCCCCCGCGGATAAACTCCTTTCGGTGGTGGGCTCCGCCGGGCGCTGCGCGCTGTGGAAAATGGCGGATCAATAAAATTTTTTTAACCTGTCATTGCGAGGAGTGCCCCGCGAATAGCGGGGCGGTTACGACGCGGCAACCTCAGTTTTAAATACCAGGTTTTGCCCGAGGCAAAACCAACATCTTTAAACCACCCATGAACTTGGGTTGCTTCGCTTCAAAATTCGAAGCTCGCAATGACATCAAAGGAATATCAAATGCCTAAAGTTATTATTGTAGGGGGAGGTTTCGCCGGGGTCTCGGCGGCGACGGCCTTGGCTGAAAGCGGCTTCCAAGTGGAGCTCTTGGAATCCCGCGGCACCTTGGGCGGCCGGGTCTATTCCACGGCTCCCTCGGAACATTTTCCCGCTCCCGTGGACAACGGCCCCCATCTTTTCATGGGCTGTTACCACGAGACCTTGAGACTCCTTCAGCGCCTGGGCGTCTCGGATCCTTTCCACTGGATCGACCCCCTGAAACTTTCTTGGCTCACAGTCGAGGGAAAGAACCTCTCGTTGAATTGCTCCACCCTTCCCGCGCCCTTCCACTTGGCCCTGGGCCTTTTGACTTCCAACGCCTTTTCTTTTTCGGAGAAAATTTCCCTGACCCGCGCCCTGTCCCGCTTTTCCCGAAAACCCTTCCGGCTTGACCCCGCGATGGATTCGGTCTCCCAATTCTTGGAGGCGACCCACCAAGGCCCCTTGGCCCGGGAGAGGTTCTGGGTCCCCCTTTGCGATGCCGTGATGAACGTGCCGGTTGAAAAGGCTCCCATCCGGGGCCTGGGGGAAGTCCTTCACCTCATCTTTTTCGGCAATCGCAAGGACAGCGCCATGGCGGTGGCCTCCGTTCCCTTGAGCGGAATCGGTTTCCCCTCGGTGGCCCCGTTCTTGGAAAAATATTCCGGTTCTGTGCGATTCCATGAAGGGGTGCAGGCTTTCAAGATGGAAGGGGACCGTTTCGAACTGACCGCCCGCTCAGGAAAGACTTACACCGGGGATGTTCTCATTTGGGCGGTCCCGCCCTCGTCGCTGACGGCCCTTTGGCCCCCGGGAACCTGGAACGCCGTGGACAACTTCACCCGCTTAGGTAAATCTCCCATTGTTTCGGTGCATGTCATCCTTTCTAGGCCGGTAGTGGAGGGACATTTTGTGGGTCTCTCGGGAGCGAAGTTCCAATGGGTCTTCAACCGGAACGCCAACTGGGGATGGAAAGGCGAGGGGCAATCCGTCGACAGCCCTAAGCTGTCGACACAGCCAAACCATGTCCCCTCGCTTGAGGCTCCGGGACAGGCGCAGTATCTATCCTTCACGGCAAGCGCGGCGGATGCCCTAGCCCGGCTAAAGGACCCCGAACTGACGGCCTTGGCCATGAAAGAACTTCAAGACCGGTGCCCCGCCGCCCAAGGGGCCGAGGTCCTTCATTCCAAGGTCACCCGTGAGATGGCGGCGACCTTCACTTGGAACAAGGAAACGGACCCTCTCCGTCCACCTTGCGGAACCCCCTTTAAGAATGTGTTCCTGGCGGGGGACTGGACCGACACGGGCCTGCCCGCCACCATCGAGGGAGCCTGCCTGTCGGGCCACCGGGCCGCTGAGAAAGTAAGGGAAGTCCTGGGGGGCCGGGCTTAAAATAGGGGCTCTGGAATTCCACTAGGCGGGGAAACAAAATGGCTCCTTCGGATTTTTTAAGCATCAACCTCGCCGAGCAAGCCTTAAGCCTCGCCGGCGAGATCAACAAGGTCTATCAGCACCTTCCCTGGGCCCTCAAGAACGAGTATGTCAGCCGCCTCAAGCGCAAGATGCACCAATTGTCCCAGGACGTCCGGACCGCGCAGGATTCCAAAAGCGCCCTCACCACCCAGAAAAAACTCCAGAGCGCCATCGCCATCGTGCATGAGTGCGTACCCCTGCTGTCCCTTTGCCTCAAGAAAGCCCTGGTTTCCCCGGACCTGAACGAACGATGGATCAAGCGCCTGAACGCCTTGGACACGCAATTGTCCGAATGGCAAAGGGCGGGCGGGAAACCCCAGGACTGATCGAACCAGCGACTTGCTCTCGCGCGAAATTCATGGGTTATCTTTGAACAACTTCCAAAAGGACTGCGGATGAAAAAGAGGTTCAAAGGGGACCTAGATCTTTCCTATGATCCCTGGTTTTATTTTTTCATTTTCCTTGCCGCGAACATCCTTCTTTCTTATTTTCCCCTGTCCCTCGTGACCCGGCTGTGGGTCTTTTTAATGGGTCTCGCATTGCCTCTTTTTTTCGCGGTCAAGAGTTTGCCCATCGTGACGCCCGGGGAAAAACCAGGCTATCTGGTGGACCCGCTTCCCAAAGGGTCCATCCCGGGTTGGGTTTGGGGGATCGGGTTGGTGGCGGCTTTGTTCCTTCGCTTCGGGAGACTGGGCGATCCGGCTTGGTGGCCCGGCGGCGACGATTCCCTTATGGCCATGTACTCGCTGGACCTGCTCCAACATTGGAAATGGCGCTTCTTTGAGACCCTAGGACAGGATCCCAGCACCCTGAGTTATTTCGGTTGGCTCGTTCTCAGGCTCACCCATTCCCCCATTTTGGCGGTTCAATTCCCGCCCGCCGCTGTCTCGGCCCTGACCCTCGTCTTCGGTTACGTGGCGTCCCGTCAATTCTTTCCACGGACCCTTTCGCTTATCTTTTCCAGCCTTTTGGCTTTCAACTATTGGGCCCTTTCCATTTCCATTCCATTCTTGCCTGGTATCCTCATGCCCCTCTGGGAATGTTTGGTCCTGGCTTGTCTTGGCCGGTTCTTGAACTCGACCGTTCCGGCTCAAAGGCGGTTTTGGTCCAGCCTATTGGGTTTCACACTGGGGCTGGGCCCCTTTACCTTTTTTTCCTGGCCTGTCCTGGTTTTATGGGTCTTGGGGATGATGGCGATTCATTTTTGGAAAGGATCAAATCCCAAAGGGACCGATCTCTCCTTTTTTATCCTGGGCTTTTTCCTTTCGATGGCTCCCTTTCTCAGGGCCACCTTGGAACAAGGTTATGGGGGATACCTCTCGGACGCCTCCGCTTGGAAGAACTTTTCCTCCTGGATGGCCCAGGTCCGGATCATATCCGACTATGTCGGGGTCCTTTTTTGGGGTGGCTGGGGGACCTGGGCCCCCGTCCAAGGCGGGTTCCTCAACGCTTTGCTGGGAGCTTTTTTCTTTTTAGGCATCATCGAGCTTTTTCGCTTCCCCAAAAAAGCCCTGCCCCTTTTCCTCGGCTTGGCCTTTTTATTGTTCCTCTTGCCGGGTTTCCTTTCCAAGGACGTCGAGACCCACCGCATCCTTTTGGTCTTGCCCCTTCTCTTGGTCATCGCGGCCATGGGCATCCAGTCCCTTCTTTTACGGACAACCCCGGGAAAAAGGACCGCGATACTTTTTTCCATCCTTCTTTTAACGTCAGCGCTGGACGTAAGTCGCCTCTTTCCCTCCTGGGATTCCTTTTTCAACCGCTCGGTAGCGCGGACCTCCAACGAAAGACTGAAATGTTACGGGCTTATGGAATCCCTTTCCCGTCAGGAAGGACCTGGTCTGATCTTTTCGGAAATGATCCCCAACACCCAGGACTATTCCCTTTTTTATGCCTCCTCCGCTTTCAGCGCGGCCGAGGATCCAGGATTGGCGCCTAGCCCTATCAAATGGGCGGCTATTTTCACCGAAAGCCATTACGCACCCTTGCTCGCGAAACGTTTCCCGAATTCCCAATGGTTCTCGCTTCCAACTGGGACGATCGGCGTCAATAGCCGCCATATCCTGGGCTTGATCCCGCCTCCGTCCTTCGAGAGTTCCCTCTTTCAAGGATGGGAAGCCTTCTATCAAGCGCTCCAACGCGTCAATTTCCAATTGATCGATAGTCCGGCCGGCCGGTCGCACGGCCCGATCCTGAAGGATCTTCTAGAGCTTTATCCATCCGTCCCAACCGATCCCTTTCTCCAATCCTGTTTTTTCGAAAAGCTGACCTTTGTATATTCTTGGGAAAAAACTTTTCACCCCGAGGATAGCTGGACCGATTGGGACCGTTTCTCGGGAACCTTTCGACACTCTTTCGAAAAGGGTTATCAGGACACCGTTCTATGCGAGAAATTTGGAAGATTGTTGCTGACAGAAGGAAAGGTGGAAGAAGCCCGGGGAATGTTCAAAAGGGCCTTGCGGCAAGACCCCAGGAATAAGTTCCTTAAAGAAGAGATAGAACAGGCTCTTCGGCCCTGAGACCTATTGGGGGTCGAGCGGACCGATGACCGGCAGCCGGGTCGGTGTTTCCAGCTGAAGGGTGCTGTGGGCGATGGAAAGTTTTTCTTTCAGGAGCTGAGTGGCTCGGGCAACGATCGGTATCCCCTCGCTGAGCTTGCGGTCTCCCATCACCAGGTGAGCGGTCAAATGGATCTCCCCCGAACCGACTTCCCAAAGATGGACATGATGCACTTCCTTTATCTCCGGTATCTCCCTGGTCAATAATTCGGCGATCTTTCCCTGGGTCAGTCCCCGGGGCGCCGATTCCAAGAGGATGTGAAGGGCCTTCCAAAAAAGCTTGAAGGCGCTCACCGCGATCAAGAGGGCGATGAAAAGGCTGAGGACCGGGTCCACCCAGGTCCAACCCTTGAGGGCGATGACCGCCACGCCCACCAGCACCCCCACTGAGGAGGCCAGGTCCCCCATGACGTGCACCCAAGCGCTTTTCATATTCAGGTCGTCCTCATGGGCCCCATGGAGGAACCAAGCCGAAAGCAGATTGGCCAATAAGCCGATAAGGGCGATGACCCCCATGGTTTGCCATTGGGGAAGGGCGGGATGGGATAATCGCTGGACCGCTTCCCAACCTACTGCGATGACCATGAGGAAAAAGGTGAAAGCGTTCCCCAGCGCCGCCAGTACTTCCAAGCGGGCGTAACCAAAGGTGTGTTTGGCTGAGGCGGGCCGGCCCGCTAGGACCATGGCGACCAATGAGATCAGGAGGGCGGCCAGATCAGTGAGCATGTGACCCGCGTCGGACAGGAGCGCCAGGCTGCCGGATACGATGCCGCCGACGGCTTCCACCACCAGGATGGTGCCGGTGATGCCGATGGCCCAAAGCATCTGCCGGGAACGGGTTCCGTCACGATAAGGATGGGACTGGTGTGGTTCAGGATGGGCTGAGGACATGGGCTTATTTTAACCCTCCCTTCCGACGGGACTCAAAAAAGTTGGGTAAAAAAACCGGAAAAGTTAGAATGAACCCGTGAACTTCCCCTATCGACCTTGGCCCGCTTTTCTTTGGCTTGTCCTCGTCAACTCGCTCTTGGCCTATGGCCCCCTTCCTTTCCAAGCCAAGCTTTTGCTCGGCTTGTTATGCCTCTTCCTTCCCTTATATGTGACCTTGCGGACCATCCCCCCGGCTCCAGCCAAGGAAGCGCCCTTGTTCCGGAGGGAATTCTGGGGAGCTCCCTCGCGGGGACTCTGGATCTTCCTGGGCCTGGCCGCATTCGGCCTTCGGTTCATCGGTTTGGAGGAGACCTCCGTTTGGCCCATGTGGGACGACGCCAATTACAGTTATTACGCCATCGGCCTTTCAGAAAAGTGGCATTGGCAATTGTTCTTTGGCTCCGAGAAATACATGCCCATTTACGTATGGCTCCAGGGCCTCTACTACCATCTAGTCGGACCTTCCAGCCAAACCCTGTGGGTCTATCCGGTCCTCTTTTCTGTTCCTCTTCTACCCCTGGCTTACCTAGCCCTGCGCCGTTTCACTTCGCGCTCTTTTTCCTTTGTCTTCTTCCTTTTGCTGGCCCTGTCCTTCTGGCCTCTTTTCATCATCCGTTTCTCTACCGACGTGGGGCTGAACCTCTTATGGGAATTCGGCGGCTTTTTTCTATTGGCGTCTTATCTCAAGACCATTGGCCGTAAGGGAAGCCAACAAAACCTTTTCGCGGCAGGCTTGGGAGCTTGGGTGGGTTTGGGCTGGTACGTCTCCAAATTCTGGGTCCTCACACTCCCTGTTTTCGCTTTCCTCTTTTTTTACCTGACTTTGCGGGAACGCCGAAAGGACTGGCGGCCCCTCGTTCTTTTCGCGGCGGTTGCCACTCTTTGCCTTTTGCCCATGGCTTACTTCATCTCACATGGGGACTATGGCGGTTATATCTGGCGCCGCTTCCTGCAGATGAATGCCCAATGGAGGCATACCCAGGTCCTGGCCACTCTTTCTTATTGGACTTCCTTCTTTTGGGGCTGTGTGGACAAGACCTATTTCAATTTCGACGCCCGGCAAGGCGGGCTCTTCAACCCCTTGCTGGCCTCGGCCTTTTTCATCGGCGTCATCGAACTTTTCCGGGACCGCCGAAAGGGGTTCTTTTATCCGGGGCTCCTGCTTTTCGCCTTGGCCATCCTGCCTGGCTCCTTGACCCTGCCCATCGAGCTCAACCGCATGGCGGCGGCTATGCCTTTTTTCCTCTTCGTCATGACCTGGGGCATCCTCAAACTGATGGAACCGCTCAAGAAAAAAGCGAAGTGGGCGCTGATGGCGGGGCTCCTGCTTTCCTTGACCTTGGACCTTTACCAGCTTTACGGCCCTTATCACGACTGGGCCCTGCCGGGACGCCATTCCCTCATCTCCAAATCCCCGGAAAGGTACCGAGCCTTTCGGATACTGGACAGTCAGAACCTCCAGAAGGGGCCGGGTCTGGTCCTGACCGACCTTATTCCGGATGTCTTTGACCAAAGTCTTCTCGTGACCACTTATCCCTTCAACGCGGCCCGCAACCCCGCCCTTTCGCCCAATGACGCCAAGTGGGCGGGGATCCTCATCCCCGAAGGTTGGGTCAAGGAGCTGACAAAGGTCTTCCCCGACTCCCAATATTTTTCGCTCTCGGTGGACCTAGCCCGCTTTGACCATTCCATCGGATTGCTCGTTCTCCCGCTCGATTATCTGAACCGCCCCATTCTCTTTCGCTGGATGCTCGCCAACCGCGTCTACCAGGATTCTTATGGGAATATTCCCTACCATTTGGCCGAACCTAACTACGAACGGGTCATGGCCGATCTTTCCGTGCGGCAACCGGACCTGACCGCCGATCCCTTCTTGAGTTGGTGCTATTGGACCAAGGTGGCCGACTATCTTTCTTACGGGAAGGATGACGGAGCCTTTTACCAGGCGGCTTCCAAAGTGATGGAAAGCGGCCACCCCACCAGCGACCTGGAGCTCGCCTTGGCCCATCGTTTTTATGGAGCGGGGGATTTTGCCCGGACGAAAAAACACTTGGAGCTGGCGGTCAAGTTGAACCCTGCCGTGACCATTCCCCCCGGCACTTGGGAACGATTGGACCTCTTGATCCAAAAGACCGCCCCCATCGTTTCTCCCAAGCCTTCCAAACATAGCGGAAAACGATAGATGGCAAATACCTTCCCGCGATCTTCCAAGCTTTGGTGGTTTTTTGGTTTTGGGGTTCTTTTGAATGCCTCTCTTTCTTGGACACCTTTGGATATCTGGCAAAGGTTCTGGCTATTTCCCTTGGGTCTTCTGGTTCAACTACTCTGGGCCCTTTGGCCCGCGTCACCCGCGCGCGCCGGCGAAAAACCTTCATTCCTGAAGGAAAGACTCCCCTCTCTCAAATGGCAATGGGCTATTCTGATCTTGGCCGCCGCCGGAGCCTTAAGATTTTTCCATCTCGTCTCCCTCCCTCAATGGCCCGTTTGGGACGACGCCAATTACAGTTACTTCGCCATCGGCCTTTCCGAACATTGGAATTGGGACTTCTTGATCGGCCACGAAAAGACCATGCCGCTTTTTACCTGGCTGCAGGCCCTACTCTTCAAGGTCGTCGAGCCATCCCTTTTTTCCATGTGGCTCTACCCCGCCTTGCTTTCCTTAGCTACCGTGCCCTTGGGTTACCGCGCGACACGTTTCTTTTTTCCCCGGTCCTTTTCCTTGATCGTGGGACTCCTTTGGGCCTTCACCTTTTGGCCGCTCTTCTTCGGGAAGTTCTGCGCTTACTTGGGAGTATTGCAATGGGTGACCGCCCTGCTGCTCATCATGGCTTACGGCTTTTTCAGGGAAAACCTCAAAAAAAGCCCTCTTTTGGGGGCGGCTTTGCTGGGGACGACGGCGGCTCTTTCTTTTTATTCTTCCATTCTCTTCTTGGCACCCGTGGGTGCACTCATCTTCTTGGTCCTTCTCACTTGCCGGAAGATGGGAAAAGGAATGGGGGTTCAAACCTTTGTTTTTTTCTTTGTGCCTCTGATAGTTATGGCCATTCCAATGGAACTGGGTTTTGCTCGCAACATCTTGGGAGGCCATATCGCCTCTGAAGTGGCCGGAACAAACGGTCAGGCGCCTTTTCTTCCTCATTTGATGACCACCTTTTCTTACCTGACGGCCTTCTTCTTCGGGCCCATCGACCAATCCTATTTCGCCTTCGCGCCCCTTTGGGGCGGCTTCTTCAATCCCCTCTTAGGCGCTCTTTTCTTTGTCGGCCTCAAGGAAGCCTTTCGTTTTAGGAACCAACCCGGCTTGAGGGCCGGAGTATTTTTGGTACTGTCTATCCTGTTGCCCGTTCCCCTCTTCAAGACACTGGAATGTTTCCGGACCGACTTGGTCCTTCCCTTCTTCTTCATCGTTATCGCCATCGGCCTCTTCACTTTGGGGTCCACCCTGTCTATCGGGCGAAAATGGCTCTATCTCCCTCTTTTCTTGGGACTCTCATTGGGTCTTGATCTCTACCATTTCTATGGGGTCTTTGGGTCCTGGTCCGTGGTCATGAAGCCCGGCATCCGCCTCAAGTCACCCGAAAGGTATAAAGCCTTTCAACTTTTGGACCAGGTCCGTCAGGAACAGGGACCCGGCCTGATCTTCACTGACTTTGTTTCGGACGCTTACGACCAATCCCTTTTGGTGGCGACCTATCCCTTCAACGCGGCCCGGAACCCGCGCCTCGATCCCCATCAAGCCCGCTGGGCCGCCACGCTCATCGAGGCCCACTACCAGGCTCCCCTGGCCAGCCGATTCCCCCAAGCCCGCTTTGCATTGCTCAATGAACCTTCCTCGGATGTGCTCTTGGTATTAGCGGTCATTCCCATTTCCTCGCCGGAAGAAAGCCGTATCTTTTTGGATTGGACCGCCCTGCACCGCCCCCTTCAAGATCTTTATGGCCTAATGCCTTATGTGGTGGCCAACCCGGATTTCCATCACGTACTAGGGCGCCTCTTTGGTCTTTATCCCCAAGCCGCGAAGGATCCCCTGCTCAAGGCCTGGGTCTTGGAGAGGACACTGGATATCTTGTTGGTTTCGGACGATGTCTCAGGTGGAACTTGGTTCCTCGGGCATCCGGCGGAAGCCACCCGGTCCTATCCCTTCTTGGACAAGAAATTCGCCATGATGTACCACCGGCTGGGATTGGGTTTGGTGAAAGCCAGCAACTTGTCCCAGGCACGGGAGTGCTTCAAGAGGGCTTCCCTTTTTGATCCGAAGTATGAATTGAAAAAGTGGCTGGCTTTGTGCGGCGGGATTAAATGAGTTCGACCTTGTCGTGCTTGAGGAAGTGCAGGTAGGTCTCTTTTACCTTGCGTCCGGTGAATTGGGTAAGAAGCTCCCCGTAATAACCTAATTGCTCACGGTACTTCTCTTTTTGTTTTTCCATGTCCCGGTCGGTCTTGTAATCCACAACCACCCACTCATCGCCCTCTAAGAACGCCAAATCGACGATGGCATTGAGGAATTGTCCCGAGGAAGTCTTGCCCGCCAAGGGTAATTCCCGGAAAACATGGGGAGACTTCTTGGCCCTTTGAAGGAGCGCTTGGGCCAGTGCAAGAGCGGCCATCTGGGCCGCTTCCTTCGCCTTTTCTTCGGGTAGGTTCAAGCCCGGGGCCCAAGCCAAAGCGGCTTTTTCCAACAAGGCTTTGTCCCAATCCCAACCCTTTTCCAAAAGCTTGTGAGCTAATACGCCGAAAGACTTGGCTTTCTCTTGGGCCTCTTCCGAGGGTCTCTCGATCTCGCCCTCCAATTGAAAACCTTCTCGAAAGGCCTTGTCGTCGTCCGAATGGACCACTGAAGTGACGGACCGCAATTGGGGTTCTTTGGTCCTCTTTTTGACCCTTTGCTCTTTTTCGTTCTTGAGCCGTTCCAGTTCCCGAACCTTTTCCGAGACCGCTTCGGACTTGGTTTTGTTTCGGTCGAGGTCCAATACCAACGGCGAAACTTCGGCCCCTCCGTCGTCCATGGTCACTCGGAGCGATTTCATCGCCTTGACGTTAAAGGAATCCCAAAGGGGTTTCAAAAAGGCGGGAGCCTTTTCCTGGGAAAATCGGGGTAGCACCAAGCTTTCTCGGGCGCGGGTACAGCCCACATAAAGGAGACGCAGGGTCTCGGCGGTTTCTTGAGTCGCCTCATTCTCTTGGGCCTTCTCGTAATTCGCGGTCCAATATTCATTTTCTTTGCTGCCGACCTTGAAGGCGGCCGTTCCCATCTTGCGGTTCACGATGAATTCAGCCGGCTTGGGTTTGTCCGCGGCCTTGCCCGCGCCCGAAAGGATGACGACCGGGAATTCCAATCCCTTTGCCTTGTGCAGGGTCATGAGGGTGACCTGGTTGCCCGTTTCTTCCGGCCCAGGGGCCTCCCCTTCCATCGAATCCTCCTCCCTTTGGCGTGTCAGCCATTTCACGAAGGCCCGGTAAGTGAAATTCTGGGACGTTTCCAAGTCCCGGCATTGGTCCACGACTTTGAGAAGGTTGGCGACCCTTTGTTCCCCATGGGTCTGGGAGGCCACGATCGCCAGCAGGTTGGTTCGTTCATAAAGGTAAAGAAGGGTCTCTGAGGGGGATTTTTCACGGGTTTCTTGCCGCCATTGCCGCAACTTACCAAAAGCTTCGCCCATTTTTCCTTTGGCGGCGTGGAGGTACTGGAAAACCCCTCCTTGCTCGCGATAAAGGAACAGTTCCTCGTCGCTGAAACCGAACAGCGGGGTGCGAAGCAGGGCTACCAAACTGGCCTCATCAGCAGGGGATTCCAAGGCCGAGAGCAGGGTTTCCAATGCCACGATCTCGGGCCGGTTATAGAACTTCTTCCCCCCGACCACCTGGAACTGCACCCCCCGGCGGCGAAGGGCTTCTTCATAGACCTCTTCGGTATTGGACAGGTCCCGGAAGAGGATGGCGATATCGCCGGCCCTTATAGGTCGCGGGGGCGCTTTTTTATCCCGGGGGTCTTCGATGAGGGGGAGCGGTGTCTGGCTCAAGAGTTGGGATAGGAAAGCCGCCACGGTCTCCGCCTCCAATTTACGGAAAGCGTCGGCGTTCTGGCTTTCGGCTGGAAGCTCGGCCAATTCCAGGGCCACCAAGGGAGACAAGGTCCCACAGAGATCGCGTTGGGACTTCTGGGCCACATAGGGGAATAGGCCGCCCTCGAACATCTTTTGAAAGCCCTGGTTCACCCAGTCCACGATGGGGGAAAGGGTCCGGAAATTCTCGGTCAACTTCTCAACCCGTCCGCCTGAGTCCATCAGCTTTTGCTTGGCTTCGCCGTAGATCTCCACGTCCGCCCGGCGAAAACGATAGATGCTTTGTTGGGGGTCACCCACGAT
>CAZLND010000045.1:0-12371 GCA_964560635.1 uncultured bacterium
ACAAGATCATCAGCTTGAACGTGGAAAATGACTACCGCTATGACGCGAAGATCTATAACGGCTTGCAGATAAAGGAAACCCTGGGATTGGGTTTCGCTTATTCGCTTTTATAAATCATCAGATTTTTACCACTAAGGCACCAAGGGCACCAAGAACAGCAAAGAAACTGGCTAAAAAAGACGTAAAATCATGACTCAATAATTTTGATTTTCTTGGTGTCTTTGTGTCTTGGTGGTTCAAATTGTTTTGTAATGCATCAAAGGAGAAGGGCATGGGAATGTGGAAAGAATTCAAAGAATTCGCGGTCAAGGGCAATATGGTCGATCTGGCGGTGGGTATCATCATTGGCGGCGCCTTTGGGAAAGTCATCTCTTCCATCGTCTCGGACGTCCTCATGCCGCCCCTCGGGCTCCTCATCGGCGGCATCAACTTCACGGACCTGAAGATCCCGTTGAAGGCTCCGGTCATTGATGTGGCCGGCAAGACGATCGGGGGAGTGACCATCAACATCGGTAACTTCATCCAATCGCTGGTCGATTTCGGCATCATCGCCTTTGTTGTATTCCTGCTGGTCAAAGGCATCAACCGGTTCAACCGCAAGGCCGCCGAGACCCCCGCTCCGCCACCCGAACCCACCAAGCAAGAGGTATTGCTCACGGAGATCCGGGACCTGTTGAAAAAGAAATAAGACCCATGCGAACGGTCGATTTCTGCGTTGAAGGCAATCATAAGCGCGAGCTTTGGGGAACATTGACGGTTCCCAGTGAAACGCAAGGTTCTCCCTACGCCAAGGCTACGGGAGACAAGCCGGCCATCGTGATGACCCACGGGTTCCTGGGTTTCAAGGACTGGGCTTTCTTCCCATGGCTGGCTTCCTTTTTCGCCGAATCAGGTTTTCCCGTGGTTCGGTTCAATTTTTCGGGTTCGGGTATGGGCCCCCAAACCGACGGACCTTTCGAGGACCTAGAAGCCTTCCAAGAAGACAGCATTACCAAGCAAGTGGAAGATCTGCTTTCGGTCATCCATTGTGTCACCCATGGCCAATTGGAACCGGACCTGCCCGCCCAAAAGAAACTATTCCTTTGGGGTCATTCCCGGGGAGGGGCCATCTGCTTGTTGGCGGCGGCACGGACCGCCTCAGTGAAGGAGGTCGCCACTTGGGCCACTATTTCCCGGGTCAATCGGTATCTTTATGAAGCCAAACAAGCTTGGCGAAAGCAGGGCTTCCATGGGTTCGAAAGCTCCCGGACGGGTCAAACCTTGAAGTATTCCACAGCCTTCCTAGATGACGTCGAAAAATGGGGAAAAGAAGGGGATGTCCCCACCTATCTGCATAACCTGGATGTTCCGATCCTTTTGGTGCACGGCTCGGATGATCAGAGCGTACTCCCCGCCGAGTCGGAGAGCTTGGCGGCGGTCCATCCCTCGGCCCAATTGGCCATCCTGGCTGGGGCCAACCATAAATTCAACGCCGACCATCCCTTCACTCGTCCTCCGGCGGTCCTGGTGGAAGCGGCCCAAAGGACCGTCGACTTCTATCGAAATCCTGCTTAAAAAAATCAACGGCAATTCAGCCACAGATGCATGGGATGCATTGGATAGAAAAACCAAAAAAACCTGAGTCGTTGATCCTTTGAAGTTCTGTTTTGGCCATCCCCTGAATCCCATGAATCTGTGGCAAAATTTTTGGGTGGGTCTTTTTCTTTCATTCATTGATAGTTGTTACAATGGCGGTCCATGAAAAAAAGCGGCGACCGACCCATCCTTCGAAAACACCTCCATCCCCATTTCCATCTGAAGGATTTTCCGGGTTTTTCCGGGAAGGACCTGTTGGCCCTGGAGCGGTATTACCATTCCCAACTGACCGGTCAAAACACGCCCGAAAAGAGAGTGGGCTGGCAGACGCCCGGCAGTCAAAGGGTCCGGTTCGAGGCCCTTTGCGCGGTGGGACCCTTGAACGGCGCTAAGGTCCTGGACATCGGTTGTGGGTTGGGCGCTTTTTGGGGTTACTTGAAAGAGAACAAGATCAGGGCCGATTACACGGGAGTGGATCTTTTTCCCAACGTCATCCGGGAGGCAAGGAAAATTTATCCCGAGGCCCGGTTCCAGGTCCGGCGCCTGCTCTCTCGGCCTTTCCGGTCGCGGAGCTTCGACTATTGTTTCCTATCGGGCGTCTTCAATGTGAGGGTGAAGGACAACTGGGCCTACATGCGGGCCATCCTCATGTCCGCGCTCAAGCAAAGTCGCAAGGCGGTGGTTTTCAATGTTTTGAACGCTGAAGCGGGGCTTAAGGAAAAGGACCGGTTCTCCGTCGAACCCAAAGAACTGGTGGCCTTCGGCCGAGGGTTGGGTGTTTCCCGCGTCCATCTGTTGGACCACTATCATCATTTGGACCTGACGCTCTTCCTTTACAAATAAGTCCTGGCCCGATCCTTTCTTGAAAGAGGGATTTTTAAGGCAATTTTGAATTCTAAATTTTGAATTATGAATTGTGGAATTTTTCGCCGAAAAACCGGCTGAAAAATGATCTTAATTAAAAATTCAACATTCATACCGCTATTCATTTTAAAATTTTAAAAGGAAAGCGGCATAGTCCTACATTTCGTTAAAATATTCAAAATGGGCATGTGGGACAAAATTCATAATTTTTGTTAAACTCCTGCCCATGGCCATCCCGACGCCCAAACGCATCGTTTCCTTCTCGCATACCACCACGGACATCCTCTCCTACCTGGGTTTTTCCCATGAGGTCACCACCCTCAAGGAATATTGCGAGGAAGTCCCCCCGGTCCTGGACCGCAGTAAACCCGAATTCTGGTTCACCATGGCCGAGGGACGGGTCCACAGCCTCAAAGCCGACCTGGTGCTGACCTTTTCCCTGGCCCAGCAGGACCTGCAGAAAAGGCTCAAAGAGAAGGGTTATAACGTCCTGCATCTGGACCCCCGGTCCCTTCGTGAAGTGGAGGATGCCTTCATCCAAGTGGGCAAATTCACCAATACGTTGGAACAAGCCAAACAACTGGTCCAGGATTTTTCCGGAGGCTTGGCGGGCCTGGCCGAAAAGATCCCACTGAGCGGTTATCGGCCCAAGGTCTATTGCGAACAATGGAACAATCCCCCCACGGCGGCGGGCGGATGGTATTCGGAACTTTTCTCCAAGGTGGGGGGCCATTATTTCCCCATGCTGGCCCACGAAATGAACCGTCCGGTCAAATTCGAGGAGATCGTGAAGTTCGATCCGGAGGTCATCATCTTCTCCGTTTACGGAACGGGAATGACCTTCGATCCAGCGGAGGCCCTGAAACGGATCGGGTGGCAAAAGCTTACGGCGGTCAAGAAGAGGTGTGTTTTTACCGTGGAGGAAACCCTTTTGAACCGGCCCGGGCCCCGTTTGATCGAGGGCGCCAAGGTGGTCCAGTGGATATTGGGTGAATCCTATTGGGGCTGGCCCCTGGTCCAATCGGCTTATGCGCGCCGGGTGGTGGATTGAGCCATCCTCGACCCTCAGGTGGAAGTTCGAACTTTTTTCATTTTTTTGAGTTATCATTTCGCGGTGGGGTTTTCATGCCTGAAGCCCTCCCCGACTTCCAGCTATCCTTTATCGATCGTCCTCATTCCTTGAAACAAGAATGATCCAACCCGATCTTTTTTAAGAAGAAACCAAAGTCGTTAGGAGAATGAGCCGAACATGGAAACCGTTAAACCTTTCTCGAGCGATGGCCCATCCCCTTCGGTAAAGATACCTACCCAAATAGAGATGTACGATTTTTTCAATCAGTTCATGGGCCTTTGGTTGCGTGTTCCTTCCCAAAGGGTCGACCGGACCGAAGATGACATCGCCCACCTTCCCAATGAGAGGGGATTGATGTTCATCCAACCGACCACCGGCATCCTCGTGATCCGTACCTCCGAGGATTTTGGGAAGGCCCTGGCCAAATTGGCCGAGTCCAAGGACATGCAAGCGGACCTTTTCGTGGAGATGGTGGTCCTTTTCTGGCACAAATTCGTCAACAAGTTCTGGGGCATGGACAGCCGAACCCTAGCCCCGGTCCTATTCAAAAGATCCCTTCCCAAGTATTGGCCCGACCGCAAAGCGGACGCTCACTTGGCCACGATCGTTCTGCAACAGCCCATCGAGATCCGTCTTTGGACCAACCTAAGCCCTGAAGATATGAACCGCTGGAATCCCCCTAAAAAATAAGGTTTTTCGCTACCCGGCGGGCCATTCGTTGTAAGCCCTCTCCCCTTTCGATAAGATAGAACTCCCCTAAATTCGCAGTTCATTCGTCGTGAGGTCCTATGGAATTCGGATTCGGCGTCCATCAATTCAATTCCTTTTTCTCCCTTTCCCCCGAGATGATGGCGGTCCTTACCCCGGAAGGCCTTTTCCTGGAAGTGAACCCGGCTTGGGAAAAGACCCTGGGCTTCACCCCCCGTGAGTTGAAGGATAGTCCTTTCTTCGACCTGCTTTCCCTTGGTGATCAGGCCAGGGCTCAAAATGAGATCCAGCGGTTGCAAGAAGGAGAAAGATCCGTTTCCTTCGACGGTCAATGCCGACGGAAGGGACAAGTGGACCGGTGGGTGCGGTGGAACCTGAGCCGTGCCGACCAAGGCGGGGTCCTCTGCTTGACAGGCCGGGACGTGACCGAACTCAAGGAAACCCAAAAGGAGCTGGAAGAGAGCCGGGAAAGGTTCAAAAGGTTGGCCGAATCGGCCACCGAGGGTGTGGCACTCCACGAGAAAGGCGTCATCCAGGAAACCAATGATGCCTTAGCCCGTATGTTCGGCTACGAGACGGCCGGGGACTTGGTGGGAAAGAACGGATTGGACCTAGCGGCTCCCGAGTTCCGCCAACTCATCCTCAACCATATCCAATCCGGGAGTGAAGAGCCTTACGAAGTGGTGGGTATCCGCAAGGATGGGACCCGGTTCAATTGCCTGCTCACGGGCAAGTCCATCCAATACCAAGGGCGCTCCGCGCGGGTCTCCACCTTCTTGGACATCACCAAAGCCAAAAAACGGGAACAAGATCTCTTCGAGAGCCAAGAACTTTTCCGAAAACTGACCGAGGCTTCCAAGGACGGCGTGGTCGTCAGCGATAAGGGGAAGATCCTCATGGTCAACCCGGCCTTGGCCCGCATGTTCGGGTCCGAGATCTCCGAGATGATCGGACGTCACGCGGTGGAATTCGCGGCCCCCGAATTCCGTGAGGGACTGCTCAAGAAGGTCCTCGAAGAAACGGAGGTTCCTTATGAAGTGATGGGCCTGCGAAAGGACGGTAGTCGATTCCCCATCGAGATCACTCCCCGGATGACCTCTTATCAAGGGCGCAAGGTCCGCGTGGCCTTTTTCCGGGACATCACCCAGCGCAAGAAGATCGAGGAGGATATCCAACGGGAGAAGGATTTTTCCCAAAGCCTCATCAACAGCAGCGTGGATGGACTGTTGGCCTTCGATGCCGAGTGTCGTTACACCCTTTGGAACCCCACCATGGAGCGCATCAGCGGCCATTCCCGGGAAGAGGTGGTGGGTCAGTGCGCCTTCGACGTTTTCCCCTTCCTCAAGCAGATCGGCGAGGACCAGTATTTCTACGAGGCCTTGTCCGGCCGGACCGCTTCCACCCAGGAGAGGCCCTATCGCACTCCCGCCGGCCGTCACGGGTTCTTCGAGGCCCATTACATGCCCATCAAGAACAACCGGGGCGAGATCCTGGGCGGGCTGGGCATCATTCACGACATCACCGAGCGCAAAAAGGCCGAAGAGGCCTTGCGGGTGTCCGAACTGGACCTCAAGGCGGTCTTCAACAACACCTTCCAGAACATCGTGTTACTGGACCTGGCCGGGCAGATCCGGGCTTTCAACGCCAACGCCGCCGTGGCCTTCAAGGATAACTCGGGGAAAGACCTGGCCGTGGGCCGCTCCCTGTTCGATTACGTTCAATCCGGGCACCGGCCCATGGTGGAAAAATTCCTCGCCAAGGCCCGCAAAGGGGAAGTCACCCATCTGGAGAGCCCTTACCTCATGGGGGACGGGCAGGAGCATTGGTTCGAGGTCAACTATCACCCGGTCTTCGACGACCGGGGCGAGATCGATGGCATCTGCCTGACCTCGCTGGACATCGATGAGCGGAAAAAGACGGAGGAGACCCTCCAAAAATCCGAGGCCGACCTGCGGGCGGTCTTCAACAGTTCCCACCAAGACATCATCCTGGTGGGCCGGGATGGGAAGATCAGGGCTTTCAACCAGAATTCCCACGCCGATATCCGCATGAATATGGGCATGGACCTAAAGGTAGAGCATACCCTGGAAGAATATGTGGAACCCCCCTATGTGGAGGCCTTCCGGAGCCGTTTCAAGCGCGTCTTGAAAGGGGAGACGGTTCGCATCGAAAGGCCCGTCAAGGCCGTGGATGGGAAGGAAAGATGGTATGAGTTCAACTACAACCCGGTCTTCGGCTCGAAGGGACGCATCATGGGGGTCTGTGTGGCCATCGCTTCCATCGATGAGCGCAAGAAGTCCGAGGAAGCCCTGCGCCGGTCCGAGTCCGAGCTTCGGGCCATCTTCGACAGCAGTCACCAAAGCGTGGTCCTCATCGGGGTCCAGGGCTTGGTCCAGAATTTCAACAAATTGGCCGCTGAGATCTTCCGGGCCGCGACGGGCCTGCAGATCCAGAAGGGCAAGCCTTTCAGCGATTTCATCCGGCCCGAGGACCAGGAAAGATTCAAGGGTCACTTCGAGCGGGTGCTCAAGGGCGAAAGCGTCCAAGTGGAAAGGGCTTACCGGTTCAAGGATGGGACCGAACATTGGGTCGAATATTCCTATGCCCCCGTATTCGACGCGGACCGGGTCATCACGGGGGTCTGTTTCATTTCCCAATCCATCGATGATCGTAAAAAAGCCGAGGAAGCCCTAAGGGAAAGCGAGGAAAAATTCCGGCGAGCCTTTCAGGACGCGCCCCTGGGGATCACGGTATCGGAAGGATGCGTGATACTGGAAGCCAATCGAGCCTTCGGCGAAATGCTGGGATATGGCCCTCAGGAACTCCTTAAAAAGAGCTTCGACGATCTTACCCATCGAGAGGACTTGGGGAAAGGCAATCAGGACGTCCAAGAGCTGAAGGCTGGGAAGATCCAACAGTTCCAGGTCCAAAAAAGATACCTCCATAAGGATGGAAGCCCGATCTGGGTGAATGTATTCGTAACGAAATTACCTAATCCGCCCGGTCGCGAATCGCTCAACCTGACAATGATCGAGAACATTACCGAACGAATGAAAGCCGAGGAAGCCCTTCGGGATAGCGAAGAAAAATTCCGTCAGGTCGTCGAGAACGCTCCCGTCGGGGTCACCTTGGTGGACCGGGATTTCCGGTTCACCTTCGTCAACCGGGCTTTCTCCAAGATGCTGGGTTATTCGGCTGAGGAACTCAAAGGTATGGCCATCAAGACCATCACCCATCCCGAGGATCTTTCCCAGAACCTTGTCCATCAAGCCCGGTTGCCCGAGACGGGCGGATTCCGGATACAAAAGCGTTACCTCCACAAGAACGGGAGCGTGGTTTGGGCCAGCTTGGTGGTGAACGCCTTCTTCAATTCCCAGAGAGAGATGCTCTATACCATGGGCATCGTAGAGAACATCACCGAGAGATTGGCGGCGGAGATCGCCTTACGGGAGAGCGAGGAAAGGTTCCGCAAGATCTTCGAGGACGCCCCGGTGGGCATGGCCATGGTCCAGGACTACCGCTTTACCAAGGTCAACCTGGCCCTTTGCCAGATGCTGGGTTATGAACCCTCTGAATTGGTGGGCAAAAGCTTCCAAGACATCACCCATCCGGAGGACCTGGGGGCGAGCCAGGCCAAAGCCCGGGCCCTGAAAGAAGAGAAGAAGGATTTCCGGTTTCAAAAAAGGTACCTGCGCAAGGACGGATCGATCCTTTGGGCCGATGTTTCGGGCACGGCGGTCCTGGATGGGAACGGACAAAGGCTTTATTCACTCATCGTGGTGGAGAACATCACCGAGCGCAAAAGGACCGAAGAGGCCCTGCAAAAATCCGAGGCCGACCTAAGGGCGGTCTTCAACAGCGGTTCCCAAGTGACCATCTTGATCGGCTTGGACGGCAAGATCCGCCGTTTCAACCAAGGGGCCGAAGTGATGGCCCAGAGGGTCCTAGGGATCCAATTGGAAGAGGGAATGCTCTTCGTCAAGACCCTCCCGCCGGGCGCCAGCCCCGAACTATATCATCAAAGTTTCCAGGCCGCTTTGGAGGGAAAAGAGACCCAGGGGGAGAGGGCCATCCAACCGGGGAATGGTCAAACGCGATGGGTGGAAGTGAAATACCAACCGGTCCGGAACAGCGAAGGAGCGGTGGACGGTGTACGCTTCTCCCTGGTCTTCATCGACGACCGCAAAAAGGCCGAAGAAGCCTTGCGGCGTTCCGAATCCCAGTTGCGGGCGGTGTTCAATAGCGGTCCCCAAGTCATTGTCCTGCTCGGATTGGACGGACGGATCCAAGCCTTCAATAAGGCGTCGGAAAAAGCCACTCGAAAGACCAGTCAGATGATCCTCGAAGTCGGCCGGTTGTTCCTGGACTATGTCCCCGAGGGAAACCGGAAAACAGTCCTTGAGAATTTTGAATCCGCCTCCCAGGGTAAAGCCGTTCACGGCGAAAGGTCGGTCCGTGGGGAAGATGGTTTGGAAAGATGGGTAGAGGTCGATTTCCAGCCTGTCTTCAACGAAAAAGGGGAAGTGGAGGGGGTTTGCTACGCCTCTAGTTCCATCGACGAGCGGAAGATCTCGGAAAAGGCCGTGCGCGAAAGCCAGGAAAGGTTCGAGCGGCTGGCCCAAGTGACCCGTGAGGGCATCCTGATCCACGAAAATCCCCACGTGGTGGACGTGAACCCGGCGCTGGCCGCCATGATGGGTTACAAGCCCGAGGAGATGATCGGCATGAGTGGCTTCGACCTGTTGGCCCCCGAGAGCCGGGAATTCGCCTTGAAGCAAATGACCGATGGATCCACCCAGCCCTACGAGGTGATGGCCTTGCGCAAGGATGGGAGCAGCTTCCCGGTGGAACTCCATGGCTCGAATTACGAGCATAAGGGCCGGGTCCTTCGGGTGATGAGCGTCCATGACATGACCTGGCGGAAGGAAACGGAACGCACTTTGAGGGAAAGCGAGGAGCGTTACCGCCAGCTGGTCGAGTCCTCCCCCATGGCCTTGTTGGTCCATCGGGATGGGAAGATCCTCTATTTGAATCCTGAAGGATTGAAATTGCTCGGGGCTTCCCGGTTGGAGCAATTGATCGGCCGGAAGGTCATGGACATCGTCCATTCCGACTACCACGACCTAGTCCGGGCCCGTATCCAGCGCGTGACCGGTGAAGGGAAAGCCGTTGAACCCCTCGAGCAAAAGCTCATCCGCCTGGACGGACAGGTCATCGACGCGGAAGTCAAAGGCATCCCCTTCTTTTACGAGGGACATCAGGCGGGTCTGGCCATCATCCGGGACGTGACCGAAAGCCGCAAGATCCAGGAAATGCTCCTCCGCTACGAGCGCTTGGCCGCCGTGGGGAAGGTCATCGCCGGCATCGCTCACGAGATCCGGACGCCTTTGGGCGTGGTATCCGGCATGGGACAGATCCTGAAATCCAAAATGGCAACCCGTTCCCAATACTCCCAGGAACTGGATACCATCCTTACCCAGACCAACCGTCTCAAGCTCTTCATGAACGACATCCTGGATTACTCCCGGGAAATGGAGATCATGAAGAAAGACGTGAAACCTCGGACGCTCCTGGAACAAGCGCTCACCTTGGCCCAAGCCCAGGCCGGACCCAGCCATGTCGAAGTCCTGGTGGAGTGGAAGTTGGAACCCGCCCTTCCTTCCTTATCGGTGGACGCGGATCGGTTGGAACAGGTCCTGGTCAACCTCATCCTCAACGCTTATCAAGCCATGGCCGGGAAGGGAAAACTTCAGCTGACGGGTTGGGCGAAAGATGGGTGGGTGGCTTTGGGAGTGGGGGACAACGGCCCCGGCATCCCGGAGGCCGATCTGCCGCGCTTGTTCGAGCCCTTTTTTACCACCAAACGGCAGGGGTCGGGATTGGGATTGCCCATCAGCCGGAAGATCGTGGAAGCCCATGGTGGCCATATCGAGGTGGAGAGGGTCTTGCCCCAGGGAACCCGCTTCACGGTTTATCTGCCCTTGGCCTAGCGGTAACGACCTTAAGGGACCAGGACTTCGTCCGGAACCCCGCCCAAATAATCCCCCGACTTGAAGTGACTGTGGCATTTCATACAGGAATTCAAATGGGAGTCGCCAGTCCTCCAAGTGACGGGACCCTGGATATTTTCCGGATTCCCGGTCACGGGTTTGTCCCAGGTCATGGCGTATTCCCAACCGCCCGTTTGGGGCGAATCCGCGGTCTTGCCCTTTCGCATCAGATAAAGGGGACCGGGAATGTCGGAGGGTTTCCCGCCCTGGTCCTCGAAGGATTCCTTCACCACCAAACTGCCCTCGGGCATGATCCCCGAATTTTTATAGGTTTCGGCGGATCGCTTGGAGACATAGGTGTTGACCCATCGGTGGCCGTGGGTGCGGCTGTTCCAAGGGGTGCTGTTCATCTTCACCAAACTTTGGCGGTAATCCTTCACGAGGGACAGAAGGTCCCCGGTCGCCAGAACGGGCGCGGTAGAAGCGGGTTCCTTTTCTTCCCCATAGGTCATCTCCCCGCCTTCGTGGCCCGCCAAACCGAAAAGTACGGCGACCGCCAAGCCTAAAGAAAGTTGGAGCTTGGGGGAAAAGGGCTTGGAACGAAGCGAACACAAGGCTCCCCGGAGGGTCAAAAGCGAGAGGCCCAATCCCAAGGTCCCCAGGATGGCGTGAAAACGAAGCTGTCCTTTCAAGACATTGTCCGGGGGAAGGAGGGACCATTGGGGATACATTCCCAGGTTGTGGGCGAAGAGATGGCCCAAGAGGACGCTGGGGACTGCGCTCAAGAAAGCGATGATCCAAAGAGCGCCCGCCGCCTTGAAGAGCCAGACCTCTTTTTTCTGGACCATGCCCCAACCCAAAGCCGTCACCGCCAGGATGGAACAAACGATGGGGAAATGGGTCATAGGGGGATGCAGGGGGCCCAAGAGATCGACCAAAGTTTCCATAACGAAAAGTCCTCCAAAAAAGATAGCAAAGCATAGCAGGTTCGACCGCCGCCGGGAAAGCGGGACCCTGATGGTTCCTATAGACCTGAACCCTTGAAAGTTACCGGCTGCCTAGGCCCCGGCCTCTGGCCGGGGGCTGGCCGTGTACTTGGCCGGGGTCATTCCCCGGCCAAATGGCAGCTCGGTACGCGTACTTTAGGCAATTTGATCGAATTCTGGTATTGATCCAATAGGGTTCAAAAATGACAAGGGAGAGCAGTCCCTTGACGAGAATGAGGGGGTGGCGGTTTTTTTCCTTATAATAAGTCGGCACTTATCCTCAAGACCAAAGGGGTTCCTTGAAACGTTCTTTTCCGATCCAAGTTTGGAGCCTTTTTGCCCTATTCACCCTGGTCAACGGGCTGGTGACCTTCGCGCCCCTTTCGTCCGGGTGGAAGCTGACGGTCATCCTTCTGGGTTTAGCCCTTCCCCTAGGTTGGGCTCTTTTCCGTAAGGAACCGCAGGACAAGGCCGCTTTCGCGGCGGACCTTTTTCCAGGACTTCCGGTCTGGACCTTGGCGGGCCTGGGCGTGGTCGCCCTATTCTTGAGGTTCCATCACCTGACGTCACTCTCGGTTTGGCCCTTGGAAGACGAGGCCATGAACGGTCATTACGCTTTGGAGTTCGCCGAGAAAGGGAATTGGCAGTTCACTTATGATTTCAGCGGTATGCCGCCGCTCTATATCTGGGGCCTGGGAGTCTTCTTCAAGCTTTTCGGTGCCTCCCTTTTCAGTTTGTGGCTTTTCCCCGCACTGCTTTCGACCGGGGCCCTGGGCCTGGCTTACGCGGGTTCCCGGAAGATCTTTCCATCCTCCTTCGCCTTGGTCTTCTCGAGCCTCTTGGCCTTCAGCTTCTGGCCCCTCTACGTGGGCCGCTTTTCTTTGCAAGGCGGAGCCCTTTATTTTTGGGAGTGCCTGACCTTTTATTTATTGGCGGTCTTTTGGGAGCGATTGGATCGGGGGAAAACCGCCGGGAAAAAAAGATCGGAATGGGCGGCCTTGGTCTTGGGTCTGGGCTCGGGATTGGGGTTCTACAGCTTCACTTCTTGGGCGGTGGTGGCCTTTCTTTTGACCCTCCTCGTTTTCTCGATCACCGTTCTTCGGTCGAAAGATCGCTGGGGACTTTTTTTGACTTTCTTCGCGCCCCAGGTCCTGCTCTTCTTGCCCTTGGCCCTCG
>CAZLND010000046.1:0-12369 GCA_964560635.1 uncultured bacterium
CCAAAAAAGTTGCTGTCCTTCCTCTTGTCAGGTTTTTTCAAACAATTCATTTGCGTAAAACATGGATCTATAAGACCCTAGGGCCGCCGGGTAAGCTTCCCGAGTAAAAGCCAAGGAGGACGCATGCCTACAGTGAGCATCACCAAGATCACCCCTGCCGATACCACGGTTACGGTCGAATGGCAGTCCGATACCACGGTGGCCAATTCAGCCCAATTCATGATCGCCACCAGCCAGGCCAACCTTCAAGCCGGCACTTATGTGGCTGTGGGCGATGACAGCAGTAATTGTCCTTCCATGACCTTCCAGGCCAGCTCGCCTTCGGGAGCGCCCTATTTGACGCCCGGTAGCCAATATTTCATCCAGGCGGTCTGCGATGGGACCACCAGCCAGCCCAGCAGTTTCTCGACCGTGGCGGACAATGACAGTTTGACCCAACCCAATTGCAATCCCTGGCTGGTCAAGTTTGGGGCCAATTCCACCGTCAGTGTGGTGGTCTTGAATGGTTCGAAAGGTGTGGGGAACGTTCCTGTCACCTTCACGGCCCCGGGGGACGCGGGTTCCTTGAACGGCCAACATGCGGGAACCCCGGTCACCGTTAATTCGGACAACAGCGGAAAAGCCCAAGTAACCTTGACGGCGGGCAAGAAGCTCGGGATCTTCTTCATCCTGATCTCGGGGGCCCCGAAATGCCCCAATGTGCTGCATGTGCCGATAGTCATTTATTAAGATACCGATCGGTTTCGAAGCCCATTGTCAGTTGTGTTGACAATGGGCTTTTTTTTGTTAAAAACATGATAAAATCCTAAAACTCATGCGACAAAGACTGATCTTAGTCCTGGCCTTTTTGACAGGGGCCGGGTTAATAACGGGAATTCTTTGGGCCTACGTCACCAACCAAAGCGCTTGGTCGGTGCTAGGACAAACCGATTTCGTGTCGAACCCGGTTAACGGTTCCACCGGGGTTCCAGCGCTCAATACCGTGGCCGATCCCCAAGGGGTTGGCGGAGCCATCAGTCAATTCTTCGTGGCCGACACGGGAAACAACCGCCTTCTCATCTTTGATAGCATTCCCACCTCCTCCAGCACCTCGGCAACGACCATTTGGGGCCAGACCAGCGCTGGTGTCACTCAAGCCAATCAGGGGGGATCAGCCAGCAACCTCACCCTGGATGGGCCCCAAGGCGTTTTCACCGATGGTACGAAGCTTTATGTCGCCGATACCGTGAACAACCGCGTCCTGGTCTTCAACACCATACCCGTCTCGCCCTCCACGGCCCCTAGTTTCGTGCTGGGACAACCCAGCTATACCACGACGAGTTCGGGTTCCGCCTCCACCCAGTTGAACAGCCCTTCAGGGCTCTTCGTTTCCCCAAGTTATCTTTATGTCGCTGATACGAACAACAACCGCGTCTTGCTCTACAGCCTTCCTATTTCCGCCAACGCCCAGGCCGCGGCTTCCGTCATCGGACAAACGACCACCAGCCTTGCCGTGGCTGGTACGGGACAGGCCAGCGTCAGCCAGCCTCGTAGTGTTTGGGTCGATTTTTCGAATATTTATGTCGCCGACACGGGGAACAACCGCGCCCTCATCTATCCGGTGAATTTTGGTAACAACGGACCGAACGCAAGCGTCGTGGTGGGTCAAAACGGTTATGGAGCTGGTTTTACAACGGCTAACGAAAACAACGTCAACCCGGTGGCCTATGGCCTTAAAAACCCAAAAGGGATCTGTGTTGATACCAATAACAATCTCTTTATCTCGGATACGGGGAACAACCGGGTCCTGGTTTTTAACCCGATCCCGGCGGTCAACAACGCTTCGGCCGTTTCGGTGATCGGTCAAAACATTTTATCCGGCTCAATCGCGGGTTTAGCCAATCAGGGCGGTTCCCCCGCCGCCTATACCTTGTCGAGCCCTGTCGGTCTTTGGATGAGCGGTTCGGAACCGAAATTATGGGTCGCGGATGTCATCAACAACCGGGTGTTGTCCTATGGTTCGGCGGGGAACACCCCCACCCCCAGTCCCACTTTCACCCCGACCCTGAACCCGACCAATACCCCGACAGGGACTTTGACCCCCTTTCCCAATAGCGTGTCCTGTTCCCAACCGCTCATTTATGACAGCGGCGGGACCGACCTTGCTACCGCCATAGCGGTGGATCCGAGCGGCAACGTTTACGTGGGAGGCGATTCGCCCAACGGGGCGGTCAGTCAATTCCGTGTCATCAAATATGATCCCAATGGCAACACCGTTTGGAATTCGACCTATTTTTCCGGGACCAACGATCTCTTGTTGGGCTTGGCCGTGGACCAAGGAGGGAACGTTTATGCGGTCGGGTCCCAGCAAAACAGCTCCCGGGTTTACCTTATTGTTAAATTCAACTCCGTGGGCATTACCCAATGGGTCCAAAACTTGGATGGCACGAATGGGGCCCATGACAATGGCGCTCAAGCGGTCATGGTGGACCCGACGAATACCTATATCTATGTTACGGGGCCCTCTTGGACCTCGAGCAATTGGGATTTCATGACCGCCAAATATGACATGTCCGGCAATTTACAAGCGGGCTGGCCCGTCAAATTCGATTCGGGCGGGAACCACGATATTGCCTGGGCTATCGCCGGGGATCCCGCTGGGAATATCTACGTAGGCGGTGAATCGGACATTGCGGGTGTCAACCATGATCGGTTGATCAAATACAACTCATCGGGTGTGGTGCAGTGGAACATACAATTCGTGGACAGCGTGGAACAGATCTTGAGCCTCGCTGTTGACCCGACCGGGTCCAACATCTATGCCGGTAGTTACAGGTGGAACGGGACCGTTGACGTGCCTCGGTTGTTGAAATTCAACACCAACTCCGGGGCCACGATGCCAGGGGGCGCCCTGTACGGTACGGCCATTGGGGGGCACGAATCGGGTGTCACCGTGGATGCTCAAGGGAACATTTACTGCGCGTTGCAGGATACGACCAACAACAAATATCACACACTCAAATATGACCCCAGTGGCAACCTCTTGTGGGATGTTCAATTTGCCCGCGGTTTGGGAGTGGACCAGTCCAACGCGGTGGCCGTGTATGGGAGCGATGTTTTTGTCACGGGACAGTCCTTCAACGGCGGGAACTATGATTTTATGACCTTGAAATATCACTTGGCCAGTTCCTGTCCCTTCACCTACACGCCGACTTTCACCAATACAATAGGCGGTAGTTTTACCGTCACCAATAGTCCGACCAAGACCCCTACCAATAGTTTTACCAATACGCCCACTGGCAGTTGGACCTATACCCTGACGCGCACCAATACCCCTACCAATACGTTCACCTTTACGCCCACGATAACCTCCACATTCACGATCACCCCGACGTTCACTTCTACTTTTACGGTTACACCCACCGCGACCTGGACGCCCGTGAATTTCGCGGGTTATTTCGGCAATCAGAACATCACCGCCTCGGGCAGTGGGACTCTCGACCTCAACACCGCCATCTCGCAATTCTCCATCCGGTTCACCCAGGCCACGGGCAAGAATATCAGCGGCATCCGCTTTTATGGGACCAACAATGGGGCGGGAGACCAGTATCAGGTCAGCATCCAGGGGGACGCTTCCGGCAACCCGAACGGGACCTTCTTTGGGACCCCGGTGAACCTGGTCCTCTCCACCGGATGGAACAATGTGGTCTATTCTTCCGGCCCCCTGCCCGCCCCGGCAACCTACCACATCGTCGTCGCGGCGCTGAGCGGGGTGGGCGGACCCAATTATTTCTCCATCGGTTCGGGCTCCAACCCGCTACAGAACATCATCCCTAACGACCAATCCATCGATAACTCCTTGATGAACCAACTCTATACCGGAAGCTGGGCCAATAGGACGTCCATGCCCATGTTCGCTCTGGACTATACCGACACCAGCAAGTACGGCGCGCCTTACTACAACGGTATCGTCAATGCCTGCTATGGCCCCAATGTAACGGGGGAGGTTTTCCGGGTCACCACCGGCGACAAGCAGGTGAACCGGCTTGGCTTTTATTTCCTGCGGCAGGGCCTGCCTCCTGACAACCTTTACTATGTCCTAGAGGATTTGACCCAGGGGGTGACCCTGGACCAAGGGACTTTGACGGTGCCGGCCTCGGTGCCCACCGTTGCCAATTGGGTCGAGGGCAACCTTTCCCAACAACGGGTGCTTTTGAACGGCCATCAATTCCGGGTCTGGCTCAATTCCCCCGGCTCGGATTTTTCGAACTACTATTCCATCACGGGGAACTCGATCTTAGCCCCCACGGCCTATTTGGAGGACCTGAGCTATGACGGCGTGAATTCCTACACCGTCAATTCCTCCTCGGGAGGGGTGCCGACCGCGCCCGATCTTACTCAGGACCTGAGCTTCCGTTTCTCACTTGATACAGATGCCACCAGCACGGCCACGACCACGCCTACGAACACCCCATCGAAGACACCGACCCAGACCGCTACGAACACACCCACGAACAGTGCCACCAACAGCCCCACGAATACGGCGACTCCTAGCCCAACGACCACGGCTACCAATTCACCCACGAACACACCAACCAATACGCCGACGTTGACGCCGACAAACACGGCTACTTCGACGGCAACCGTTACACCAACCCTGACCGCTACCAATTCGCCCACGAACACACCAACCAATACGCCGACATTGACCCCGACAAACACGGCCACGTCGACGGCGACCGTCACTCTGACCAATACGGCAACGATGACCCCTACCGATACACCCACCAATAGCGCCACGAATAGTCCCACAACAACTCCCACGAATACGCCGACCAACACCCCGACGTCCACCCCGACCTCTTGCGGGTTGGACCTGACTTCTTCGACCACGACCCTCTCGGCCGGCATTTATGGGCCTTATTGTTTTGTGACCGTGGGCGGGGCGGGAGGGCAGTTGAACATCAATGGTCCGGTCACGATCCAGGTGAACGGCGCTTTTGTCATCAATGGAGCCGTTTCCTTCACCACCCTCAATAGTTCTTTGGCGGTCAGCGTTACCGGAGGTGACTTCAACCTGAACGCGGGGGCTTCCATTCTCGGCAACGGGAACGGCGCGGCGGGTGGTAATCCGGGGACCTTCGGGAGTGGTCCCGCGGCCGGCAGTTGGGGGAATGGAGCCAACGCTTCCTCGGGGGGTGGTGGTGGCGGCGCGCATGGGGGTACCGGAGGAGCCGGGGGCGGATTCAATAATGGCACCGGCGGAAGTACTTATGATAATCCCTTGGTCCCGGTTCTCGTGGGGGCGGGTGGTGGCGGCGGGTTCAATAATGCCTTTGGCGGCGCGGGCGGCGGAGCTTTTGCCGTGACCGTGGTAGGGGCGGGGAAACACGCCGTCCTTAACGGGGTCATCCAAATGAACGGGAATACGGGAGGGATCGGAACGGCCTCGGGCGCGGGCGGCGGCGCGGGTGGGTCGGTCTATGTCTCGGCGGATATCATTTCCGGGAGTGGGGCCGTATTCGCCAATGGCGGTGACGGTGGCACCGGTAACTCCAGCGGTGGCGGTGGCGGCGGTGGTGGTGGGCGGATCAACCTTTGCTACAACTCTTCCTTCGCTTTTTCCGGCGTGGACCATGCCGATCCAGGTATTTCCCAAGGCGGGACGCCTTTGGGTCTGCCCGGACAGGTGGGAACCTTTTATCTTTGCTCGCTCTTTGCTTTCGGACCCACACCCAGCTCCACCCCGACCAACACGGCTACCAACAGTCCCACCAATACGGCGACGTTGACGCCGACAAACACGGCTACGTCGACGGCCACTCTCACTCCGACAAGTACGGCCACCAATTCACCGTCGAATACACCGACCAATAGTGCGACCAACAGTCCGACCGCCACTCCCACGAATAGCTCGACGTTGACACCGACCGACACGGCTACGCCGACCCCGACGAGCACGGCCACTATTACGCCGACCTCAACCGCTACGAACACAACCACGAATAGTGCCACCAACAGTCCCACTAATACGCCTACCCCCACCCCAACGAAAACGGCCACTAATTCGCCAACAAATACGCCAACCAGCACGCCGACGATGACTCCAACCAACACGGCTACCGCGACGGCAACAAATACGCCTATCAACACAGCCACGCCTACCAATACGTCGACGTTGACGCCGACCAACACTCCCACGAATACGGCTACGCGCACTCCGACCACCACCGCGACTAATTCGCCTACTAACACCCCTACGAACACGCCGACGGTGACGCCGACAAGCACGGCTACGTCGACGGCGACCAACAGCTCTACCAATACGCCCTCGAATAGCCCGACGAATACCTCTTTTAATACCGCGACCAAGACGCCTACCAACACTCCTACGAGTACACCGACCAATAGTTCGACCCTTACCTCTACCGCCACGCCCTCGAACAGCCCTACTCAAACCTCCACGATGACGGCCACCAATAGCACTACGAACACGCCGACTTCGACTCCCACTTTGACCATTACCCTTACTGTCACGCTTACGGTCACGAGGACTACTACGAACTCCCCGACGAACAGTTCGACGAATAGCCCGACTACCACGCCCACAACTACCTTTACCGCTACGAACAGCCAGACTTTCACTTACACGTTCACTTCAACCTTGAGTCCGACCTTCACAAATACGCCGACGATCACCAACACCCCTACGATCACGCCTACCTTTACCTCCACCGGCTCGGTGACGATGACACCGACCCCGGACAGGCAGATATATTTAAGCCGAAACTTCTTTAACCCCACCACCCAACCCCTGTTCATCGACTTTAGGGTGGACAATCCGGGCCAAGTGAAGATCGCTGTCTTTAATATCGTGGGAGAAGAAGTGGCGAAACTGGTGGATCAAAACTATGGGGTAGGGAATTATCAAATTTCCTGGGACGGTAAGAATCGGTCTGGTGACATAGTGGGGAATTCGGCTTATTTTGTCCTGATCCAAGCGCCCGATGGCCATATGGTCCGGCAAGTGATCGTCTTGAAATGACGCGTCCGTTCATTCTTTGCTTCTCTCTATTCTTTGCCCTGCAAGGTTGTGGGGTCGTCGCCAACCATTTCAATCAAGAAGGCGCTGAAGCCTTCGGCCAAAAGGATCTGGCCAAGGCCAAGGCTAAATTCGCCAAGGCCGTTTCCTTTGACGATAGCAATCCCACATTCCACAATAACCTTGGATATACCCTCTATCTTTTGCGGGAACTCCCGGCCGCCGAAAAGGAATTTCGGGCCGCATTGGACCATAAGCCCGATGAAAAGCTGGGCCGCCAGGTCCGGATCAACCAGGTCATGCTTTACGGCGATGGGAAGGCCGATGCGACCAAACCCGAATTCAAGGATTGGAACGAAAAGGGGATCAAGGTTCTTCAAGGTTTGATAGCGGAGGATGGGGAAAACGCCGAGTTCCATATGCGTTTGGGATTCGCTTATTTTCGCGCGGTCAATCCGGGCGGAGGCTTTTCCGAATTGGATTCGGCGGTGCGTCTCGCCACGCCTGAAAAAGTGGGACGCTATAGTGCTGATCCCATCCAAGGTTCGATCTTCATCCTTGAACAGATCCAACGGTTCTACGCCAAGGTCCGATATTTCAAAAAAGCGAAAGAAGTCCAAGGTCTTATTGACCAGGTTCGGAAGAAACAAGGCCATCGTTGATATTCAATAACCCCTTTCAAGTGTGAAAATTCTCACAATCGTGAAGAAAGTAACCAATAATTTAGGCAGGACAAAATAGGCTTAAATCATCTGTTATTAGTTGGACAAACCTTTGACGCCCCTAAATTAAAGCGTTAAAATACACGACAAATATGCCGAAGTTCCGCATCCTTCATCTCTCCGAAAGAAGATGAAAGTTTAACTTCAGTGCTTTACCTGCCTCCGGCTGAAGCCGGGTAATCGTTCCGGCCGGCTCCTGTTTTTCCCTTAACTTTCTTTTCGACCCTTACGCCACCATTCCGATTATTTGGACCATTGAATGCGAAGAACCATCCGATCTATTTCCGGAGCGCTTTTGGCCGCCGGGATATTTTGCCTTTGCGCTTTCGTCAACAACCAAAGCGCGAACGTGGTCATCGGCCACCAGAGCTTCACCGATGGTACGCCCAATGACACTCCCGCCAACTCGAGTTCTTGTGACACGCCCGTTGGTGTGTTCTATGACGGAACCCATTTCTTCGTTTGTGATAACGGCAACAACCGTATTCTCGTCTATAACGGTATCCCCAGCTCCAACAGTACCCCGGCCAATTTCGTCATCGGTCAACCCGACCTGGTCTCCAACCAACCCAACCAAGGGTTGTCCCTTCCCAACGCTTCCACCCTGGATAGTCCCAATGACGTCTATGCCAGCGGTACCACCCTTTTCATCGCCGACTCGGGTAATAATCGGGTGCTGGTCTATAACCCCGTCCCTAACTTCAGCGGGGCCGCCGCCAATTTCGTCATCGGCCAGACCAGTTTCACCACTGACGCCCCGGCCATCTCCGCCACCGGTTTCAACACCCCGATGGGGGTCTGTACGGCGGGGACCACCCTTTGCGTGGCCGATACCCAGAATTGGCGCGTCTTGCTCTTCAACATTTCGTCCCTCTCCAACGGTCCCACCGCGTCGGTGGTCATCGGCAATAATAACTTCACCACCAAGGGAAGTGGCAACGGTTCGGCCAAGACCATGTATATCCCCGAGGCGGTGCGCGCGGCCGGTCCCACCTTGATGGTGGCTGATACGGGAAACCACCGGGTGTTGCTGTACAATTCGCTGCCGACAGCCAACAATACGTCGGCTTCGTTAGAGATCGGCCAGACCGGTTTCGGGAACGCCATCACCTTCGCCAACCAGAACAGTGGTGTCTCCGCCAACGGCCTGGACGGTCCTTCGGGCCTGGCTTTCGACGGCACCAAACTTTATATCGCCGACAGCCAGAACCACCGGACCCTGGTCTATAACTCGGTCCCGACCGCCAATGACACGGCTGCCAACTTGGTCCTGGGCCAGTCTTCCTTCACGGTGGGCAGCCATAACCAAGGTCTGGCCTCTCCCACCAACCAGACGGAAAATTCACCTACGGCGGTCTTCGCCAACTCCAGTTTGGTGGCCATTTCGGATAGCGAGAACAACCGTACGCTCATCTTCAACAATCCGCCCGGGGTCAATGACGCCGCGGCCGACCTGGCTTTGGGCCAGGCCACTTTCAATTCCGATGCCCCTAACCAGGCCACGGTGGCCGATTTTCTTCAGGACCCCGAGTCCCTCATGGTGGATTCCTCGGGCCGCCTCATCCTTTGCGATTTCTCCAATAACCGGGTCTTGATCTTCAACAACGTCCCGTCGACCAATTATGCCGCCGCCGATGTGGTGGTGGGTCAGCCCGACTTCGGTTCCATCGGAGCCGGGGTGGGCGCGGCCGCGCTTTATACCCCCTTTGCCGCCTATTCCAACGGGTCCGCCCTTTATGTCTCCGATACCAGCAATAACCGGGTCCTGGTCTATTCACCTTTTCCGGCGGCCAATGGCGCCTCCGCCAGTACGGTCCTGGGCCAGGCGAATTTCGTGACCGGGCTCGCCAACCAGAACGGCACCACGGTCTGCGCCCCGAACACCATCCACTGGCCCCGGCAATTGTGGGCCAATTCGGCGGGAACGACCGTGATCGTGGCCGATTCGGGGAACAACCGGGTCCTGATCTACAGCAATATCTCGACGGCTACCAATGCCAACGCGGCCATCGAGATCGGCGAGACCAGCATGACGGACAATACGACGGGGTCCAGCACGACCAGCAGCCAGACCCTCTATAACCCTTGGGGTGTCTATTACGACGGGACCAAACTCTATGTGGGGGACACCAGCGACAATCGGGTCATGATCTATAACAGCCTGCCGACCGCCAGCAACCCCGCCGCCAACGCCGCCGTTGGACAATCCACTTTTACCGCGTTCAGCGCGAACCAGGGAACCACTCCCAGCGCCCAAACACTGAATTTCCCCGTGGGGGTCTATAGCGACGGGGTCAGCCTGTATGTGGCCGATGAGGGCAATAACCGCATCTTGGTCTATAGTCCCGTCCCGGTCGCGAGCAACGCCTCCGCCATTGTCGTTTTCGGGCAATCCTCCATGGCGACCACCCAGGCCAACGGGATCTCCAGCTCGACCAATGCTCAGGGGTTTAGCTCGCCCAACGGTGTCTTCGTCAATTCGACCGGTCTTTTCGCCACGGACCTGAACAATAACCGCGCGCTCATTTTTTATCCGCCCACTCCCACTCCGACCTTCACTTTTACCTCAACGAGAACTTTTACCCCGACGAGGACCTTCACGAATACGCCCACTGGTTCGGCGACGCCCACAAGGACCCCGACCAACAGTCCCACCAATAGCCCGACCAATACGGCCTCCGCGACGCCGACCAACACCATCTGTTATTTGGATGTCGCTTCGAATACGGGCATTCCCGGCGGGACTTATTCCTACTGCGCGGTCACCATCGAATCAGGGATCACCCTCACGCTCAATGGTCCGACGACCTTCAATGTGACCGGTGGGAACTTCATGGTCTTGGGGACCATTACCGGGGCCGCACTCATCGCGGGTGGTGGCCCGGGGGTCGCTGGGTCTAGCCCGGGCGGTGGTGGTGGTAGTGGAGGAACGATCAATGCCGCTGGCGGTGGCGGCGGCCATGGTGGCGCGGGAGGAACGGGCGGCAATTCGTCGGGTGGGCCAACGGCGGGTGGGGCCGCTTACGATGTCCCTACCGGACCGCTTCTGCAGGGAAGCGGTGGCGGTGGTGGCGGCAACGGATCATCCGGAACGGGTGGGGCGGGTGGTAATGGTGGCGCTGCGTTATATGTCAATGTTCAAAGTGCGGGAGCCACGGCGGTGATCAACGGTTCGATCGCGGTGAATGGAACGAATGGGATCGGTGGTAGTTTGACCGGGAGCGGGGGTGGGGGCGGCTCGGGCGGTTCCATCTATATTCAAGCGCCGGTCATCGCGGGAACAGGGACCGTTTTGGCCAAGGGTGGTAATGGCGCGAATGATGGTAACGGCACCAATGGCGGTGGCGGCGGCGGAGCGGGCGGCCGGATCAACCTTTGCTTTTCGACCCTTTATAGTTATACCGGCACCTTCAATGTCACTGGAGGGACTGCCGGGTCCGGTGGGGTGAATGGAGTGGCGGGTGGTCTGGGGACGGCTTATAACTGCACCGCGTTAGGGACCCCCACCAAGACCAGCACGCCTACTGCCAGTTCACCCACATTCACCCCGACGAGAACTCCTACTTTTACTTCCACTCCCACGTCGACACCGACTTTTACGCCAACTTGTATCACTGCGCCATCCTCCAACATCACCTCGCCCACCAATGGCGCCACTAACAGTGTTCCCCAGATCAACGGTACAACCTCCGCTGTTTGCGGCAGCGTGACATCGGTTGAGGTCTCCATCCGGAGGACATCCGATAGTTTTTATTGGAATGGATCCTCTTGGACCGGGCTCCTTACCTGGAACACGACATCCCTCGCGGGATCGACCTGGAGCTATTCGACCGTGCCTCCTTGGGTCAGTGGACAAAGCTATGAGGTCAAATCGCGAGCCCATGACAGCCAGCTGAACCTCGAGATCCCAAGTTCGGGAGTCCTCTTCACTTTTTGCGCCTCCGCCCCATTGGTGACCATCAGTCTTCCCGCTGACGGCCAGTCCTATGGAAGTTTGGCCATGTTCGCGGGAACGGAGACTTCCCCCTGCGCTTCACCGTTCGCGGCCCAGCTGTCGGTGATGCGGATCTCCGACGGATTTTATTGGAATTGGGGGGGCAGTTCCTGGGCCTCGGGGGGTGAGTCGCTGGATTCGGTCGATAGTTATAGTCCGCCCAATTGGGAGCATGACACAATGCCCCTTTTCAACCCGGGTGAACAATACCGCCTGCGCGTCCACGCGAACGATAACCTGGGTAATGTCTCCTTCACCGATTCGACCTTTACGATATTGTTCCCTACGGCCACGCCAACCATCACTTATACCTTCACCCCTACCGTTACCCCCACAGGGACCGAGTGTGGCTTGAGCAGTAGTTATTTCACGGTCAATGGCTCGGGGGGAACGCTCTTGAATCAACCCCATGGGGTGGGGGTGAACCACACGAATGGTGACATCTATGTCTTTGACAATGGAAATTCCCGTATTGAAAGGTTCAACGCCGCTGGTGGTTTTATCAGTAATTTTGGTTCTGGCGGTACGGGGAATGGACAATTCAACAGCTCAATGGGCGGATTGGTGGTGGATAGTTCTGGCAACATCTATGTGGCGGACACGAACAATTTCCGGGTCGAGAAATTCGACTC
>CAZLND010000047.1:0-12303 GCA_964560635.1 uncultured bacterium
CTTTTAAGCGGCGGCATAGTGGGTTCCCATGGTCAGGATGACGGTCTTTCCCACCTTCAAACGAAACGACTTCGGGATATGTTTTTTCTCTAAATTTGTGATGAGATTACCGAATCGGTCAATCCAAAGGACTTCGCCCGTCCATCCCTTGGCTGTCTTGAAAGGCCTTGGTATCTGACGCCAAATACAGTTATTGAGCTTGGCTCCCAAGCGGTTCAGGGGAACACCTTTTGCCAAATGGCCCGCCACCGGGGCGAAGATGTCCCGTCCATGGAAGGTGGAACTGGGATTGGGAAGTTGGAACTTTGGGTTGGTCAATTCAACCACCTGCTCGATCCCCCGTCCTTCAAGGGCCGCCGAGAACAAACCATTATCCGGTCCGACGAAATAATGGCCCTTCGATTTAAGCGCGATGGCCTTACGAGTGCTTCCCACCCCGGGGTCAACAACGGCCACGTGCACTGTTCCTTTAGGGAAATATTCGATGGCGGACCGCAACAAAAACGACCCAGTCAGCACCGCCTGGGGCGGCACCTCGTGGGACAGGTCCACCAGTTGGGCATTGGGACAGATGGAGAGGATGACGCCTTTCACGGTCCCGACGAAGGTGTCTTTAGTGCCGAAATCGGTTAAGAGGGTGATGATGGGGGTTTTCAATTACGACTCCAGCTTATCCGTCATTGCGAGAAGCGAACTTTGCGACGAAGCAACCCAAGTTCATGGGTGGTTTGCTTACGGCTTTTTTAAACTGAGGTTGCTTCGTCATTTACAGCCGCCTATTCGGCGGCCATTCCTCGCAATGACAGCAGAATTAATATTTCAGGCAGTCCAACCTTCCAAGAATTCCTCTATCAGGAACGGCAAGTCGTCGTGGTAGCCGCCCTCGAGAAGCGCGAAAGTCGGGATGCCGATGGCTTTCAACTCTTTACCCACCTTGTGGTAATCCTTCTTGGCCAACCCGAACTGGGTGAGGGGGTCCTTCTCATAGGTATCAAACCCCATGGAAATACCCAGCAGATCCGGTTTGAATTCCTGGACCTTCTTCATGGCGCTTTCGAGCGCGGGGAAATATTCCTTGCCCACCGTACCCGGCGGCAGGGGGAAATTCACGCAATTGCCCCGCGATTGCCTTCCCGTTCCGGGATAGGCTGGAAATTGATGCAGGGATACATAAAGGAATTCATCCTTCCCGAAGCAAAAGTCCTCCGTGCCGTTGCCATGGTGACAGTCCAAGTCCAGCACGGCGACCCGTTGGACTTTCCTTTCCGCAACCATGTCCTCAACGGCTATCGCCATCGAATTGAAATAGCAAAAGCCCATTCCACGCTCAGGAGTGGCGTGGTGGCCAGGCGGCCGCATCAGTGAAAAAACAGGACCATCCTTGAGGCTTCCCGAAGCCGCTTTCAGTGCCGCTCCCGCCGCCAGAAGACTGGCTTGGTAAACACCGGGGGCGCCGGGCGTATCCGGGTCCAGGTACCCTTCGTTTTTAACTGTTCGGATCAACCCTTCCCCGTGAACCGCCTTGATCTTTTCGAGTGGCGCGGCAGAAGCCTCCTCAAAGGCGTCTTTCGGCAGGAGGGTTTTCATATGCTCCAGGGAACGCAACACTCGCGCGGGATGCTCGGGATGTCCGGGAATGTCGTAATTCCCGACTTTAATGGTTGAGATGATCGTTAGGGAGTTTTTGGAAGTCAAGATTTCACCGTGCCCAGTTTGTCATCCTGAGCGACGCGAAGGATCTCTGTTTTGCTTGCGACACATAGATTCTTCGGCAAAGACCGCCTCAGAATGACATCTTCGGAATCCAAGTTTCTTACTCAACTACCTTTACTTCAATCCCCGCTGGCGAATCCTCTCGGCCAAGAGGTACTTGTCCAACCGCATGACGTCTTGCTTGTTGATGGCCAATATCTTGATGCCCGCCCGGAAAGTGGACCCATTGCTTCCGGAGCTTTCCGATTGGGCTCGGATAACTTCGGCGATCATGGTCAGTGGCACGGGATAGGTGGGAAGATAAAGGTGGATCTCCACGGCCATATCCTCCGGGAAGGCCATTTCCCCCACCAAGGACATGCCTCCCATGGAAATATCACGGGTCACGGCATGCACGGTGGCGGATTTCTTGGAAAGGTCGGGCAAATGGTCGGTGGAAGAATCCCGGTAGGCGGGGTCCGAAAGGGTGCTTACCAGTTGGGCTTTGGGAATAAGGGCATAGGTCACCTTGACGGAGGCGTCAATGCGCTCGAACTGCCGCTTTTCCATCCAGCCTGAGTGAATTCCCATTTCAAAGTTCGCTTTCTATGATTTCCAATGGATGCAGTTGACCGGGCAACTGTCCATAGCCGATTGGACCTTCTCTTCCGTATCCCCTTGGGCGTTATAAACTTCCGATAGACCATCGGACGTCATACGGAACACCTTAGGTGTCTCCACCACGCAAGCCTCACAGCCCGTGCATTCGTTCTGGTCCACATAAGAGACCCGGTTGAGTTTTTTCGTTTGGCTCATTTAAAAGTCATTCCTAACCGCTATCAGCTACCCGCTAACAGCTGACGTTCAAAACTGGATCCGGAAACTGGTGTTGCCCGCGATATCCACCCCGTTCGATTCTCCCACCACGGCCCAATGTAGGCCCTGGCCGATATCGATACCCAATACGAACTTGGGCTCGAAAACGTTCGGGGCGGATGTGGTGGAAGCGACGAAATTGATCGGAGCCGTACTGGAATCGCTCATGGTCACGGTGCCGTTGCCGGTCAAACTGGAGGTGATGCCGCCCGAATTCCTCTGGAAACCGATGGCCCCGAAGGGATAAAGGATACCCAGATCCTTGCCAACTTCCAATTTCGCCCCGAAACTTTTGACGTTCCAATTCAAGGCGTAACTCGTCGTCCCAACAAGGTTGGCGGTCTGGCCCTGATAAGTGGACGTTTGGTTGACATTGGTGGCGACGCTCAATTCGCCGCTAAAGCTGTCAAAGCTCATTCCCACGGACATGGTCGGCAGGTACTTCCCATCCATGAATTTATAACGAAGGTTCAAACCCCACCCCACGAAGTCCCCTGAAAAACCGATATCCGGCAAGGCGACCATGGGTAGGTAAGCCAACCGAAGGCCGAAATCCATCCCGTTCATCAAACCGATACGGGCGGTCGCCACCGGGACCGGGAAAGGTAGGACGCTGGGAATGGTGATGTTGGTATTGGCCGCCAGGGCCGGAAGGGACAAACTGCTCAGGCTGGGAAAATTCATCAGGTCCACCCCTATCCCTACCCCTACCTCGACCCGCGGGCCGAAAGCCAAATCGAAGATACCGGGTGGGGTCGTCCATCCCAATGTGGTGATGAACCCCATGCTCCTGGAAAAAGGCGCGTTGACATATTGGGCGATGGCCAAAGCATCCGGCTGGACTTGTTGGGCAAAATTATCGGCAGTGGTCGCTTTCAAAGGGGAAGCTCCCCACAACCCCACGGCCATCAAAAGGAAGGTTTTTCGCCAAATTTGCGTTGAAAACATGTCGTTCCTTTCACCCGAGAGTTTAAGATAAATCGCTTAAATCGACGGGTGTAGCGTCACACCCCTGAAAAGTTTATACCCAAATTAAGGGAACAGGGGCTTAAAAATGGCTTTTCCCTGTCTACAGCCACGGGCCAGGAGCGAATCGCTTTACCTACTTGTTTTTAAAGTAGGTGATTCACGACACAAATAGGAAAAAGTCGGCCTTTTGACTTTTTCAACATCCTGTAAAAAATGTTCAGTTTTTGGAGAAACCCATGAATTGGCCTGATTCACCCTTGGTCTTGGGAACTTTCAAAGAAAGATTGCACAGGTTTGGTGCCATGGTCCAGGTCCAAGGCCGCAGGGAATATTGCCACGTGACTAACTCTGGCCGCTTGCGGGAGCTTCTTTATCCCGGCGCGAAGGTCGCGCTGGTGGACCACCTTTCCGCGTCCAAGAGCCATCGCAAAACCCGTTACGCGGTCCGCCTGGCCTACTACCGAAAAAAATGGGTCTGCATCGAGGCCAATATCGCGCCCAAATTGCTTTATGAAGCCTGGCGAAAGGGGCTAGTTCCTTCTCTCGCCGCTTACGATCAACTTCGGGCCGAAGTCCCTTTGGACCGCCATACCCGTTTTGATTTTCGGGCCCGCAACAGCCGCACTGGTGAGCAGGCTTGGATCGAGGTGAAATGTGTGACCTTGGTGAATGAGAAAGGCTTGGCCCGTTTCCCGGACGCGCCTTCCGAGCGGGCCTCCAAACACCTGAGGGAATTGATGACCTTGACCCGAAAACCAAAGACGCGGTGTTTCGTTTTTTTCATCCTCCAAAACCCTTTGGGTAAAGCGGTTGGCCCCAAGGACGACACCGACCCCTTGTTCGGGAAGACACTCCGTGAAGCTTTTAGGAAGGGGGTCCGATTGACCGCTTACCGGGCCAACCTGGGCCTGAGGGGAGCCCAACTGATAAAGGAAGTGCCGGTCTTGTTGGAAGGGATGTCCGATCCAGCGGAGAGAGAAACCAAGGGCTGAAAATAAAAAAGGCCGCCCTTTGGGGAGGCGGCCTTTTTCGATACGGCTTTTACTTATTCGAAACCATAGTACGAATAAGGGATGAACTTCGAATCCTTGATCGTGCTATTCACGAACACGTTCCCGAAGGCGCTATCGTACAACCAGCCCGTCCCGCTCGCTTTGGGGACCGAACTTTGGCTTGTCATGGTGACTAATCCACCCGCGGGGCTGGAGACGCTGGCCACGAAAGCCCCCGTCACCTTCACCGGCGAGATGTTGTCCAAATACTTGCTGAAAGAATAAGCGCTGAAGGACGACAGGGTGGTCGGCCAAGTCCCTTGGGTGTCCCCGTAATAGATGGACGCTGCGGACTTGATACTTCCCAAGTTACCCTTGGTGGAACCTTCCCTGGACTTTTCCAACATCTGGGCGAAACGCGGAATAGCGATAGCCGCCAAGATACCGATGATCGCGACAACGATCATCAGCTCAATAAGAGTGAAGCCTTTCGATTTTAAACGGATCATAACTTCCTCCTTGAAGAATGAACTATGAATGACCGGCAAACCCTCAATGGATGGGGGTGCGCCATAGATCCAATGCAGGCAACGTGCCAACGAGAGGCCGTCGATTTAAAAGGGTTTTGAGGCTTTGAGACGCGGAGGACTGCATAATAAAGAACGCAGTGGGACTTTTTGAATGCACCTGTAGGGTCCTTTCAACGAACCCTTATCCAAGCTCCTATTCGGGACGGCGCTTCTTGAAATCCACCGGGTTGAGGCGGTGTTTCTTGAGCAGGAGCTGGAAGTTGCGGCGCGCCAACCCGGCTTGAAGCGCGGCTTTGGAGACGTTCCCTTGGCAATCGTTCAAAAGCCGGGTCAAATATTCCTTCTCGAACGTTTTGACCTGTTGCTTCTTGGCCTCCCGGAAAAGTCCGCCGCCTCCGGAAGGACTCTTTTCCCCCGGGATGGATAACCCCAGGTCCTGGACCTTGATCTCCGTCCCGCCCGCCAAAAGGGCCGATCTTTCCAGGATATTCTTCAACTCCCTCACGTTCCCCGGCCAGCTTTTGGACATCAGCCACTTGAGGGCTTCGGTCGATATTTTCTTGGGAGCGGTCCGACCCTTGGAAAAGTCTTTCAGGAAATGATCGACTAGGAGGGGCAGGTCCTCCATCCTTTCCCGCAAGGGAGGGATGGAAAGGGGCAACACGGAGAGACGATAGAAAAGGTCTTTGCGGAAGGCTTTGTCCTCCACCATCCTTTCCAGGTCCTGGTTGGTGGCCGCGATGACGCGCACATCCACCTTGCGGGAACGGGAATCCCCCAAGGCCCGGACTTCCCCCGTTTCCAAGACCCGAAGGAGCTTGGCCTGGGATTCCACGGGAACTTCAGCGATCTCATCCAGGAACAGGGTCCCGCCATCCGCGGCCTGGAACAAACCTTCCCTCGTCTCGGTAGCCCCGGTGAAGGCCCCCTTTTTAACGCCGAACAACTCCGCTTCAAAAAGATTGGGAGGCAAGGCGCCCGCGTTCACCACCACCCAAGGGCCCTTGGCCCTGGCCGATGAAAAATGGATATCCCGGGCCGCCAATTCCTTCCCCACACCCGACTCGCCCGTGATCAACACATGGGCGTCGCTGGCCGCGTATTTCTGGACCCGTTGAAGGACCCTGTCCAATGTCTTGGAATTCCCGATTAAGGGACTGCCCGAGAACCCTGAAATCTCCCGCCGCAACCTCTCGTTCTCGGTCAGCAGCCTTCTTTTCTCGATGGCTTTCCAGACCACCACTTCCAGGTCTTCCGGGGTGAAGGGTTTGGGGAGATAATCCTCCGCGCCTTTCTTGATGACGTCCACCACGTCCTTGGTCTTGCCGAAACCGGAGATGACCACCACGGGAATGGACGGTTTCTTTTGCTTCATTCGCTCCACCAACTCTTCCCCGGACATCCCGGACAACCGCAGGTCGGTGATCACTAGGTCGAAATCGCCCTTGTCCAAAGCGCGAAGGGCCCCTTCGCCGTCCATTTGGCAGGCGACCTCATATCCCTTCTTTCCCAACATGGCTTCCAAGAGGTCGCGGATCCCCTTCTCGTCATCCACAACGAGGATGCTTGGCTTTTTGACCATCTTATTTTCTTTCCCCTCGAGATCCGAACCTCAAACCACGAGCCATTCCATGCTAGCTCTCGCGCCTTTGGGTTTGTTGGACTCCAGCACCAACTGCCCCTGATGGGCCTTCAAGATAGCCCGGCTCACGGCCAAACCCAGGCCTGTTCCTCCGCGTTTAGTGGTAAAAAAAGGCTTGAAGATCCTATTCTGGTCTTTTTTAAGGATACCCTTCCCACTGTCGATGACGGCGGCTTGGATACGATTGCCTTTACGCTGCATTTCAACCCGGACTTCGCCTCCGCCGGGCATCGATTCCGCCGCGTTGCGGAGAAGATTGATGAAAACCTGCTGGAACCGGTCCGGATCGACCGAGACCTTAAAATGGTTCGGGTGGCATTTTAACCGATACCGTCCCAGATCCATTGGGATTTGGTTCCAGGTTTCCCTCACGAGTTCCGCCAGGTCCAGGTTCTGTCGTTTCACCCGGACCGGTTTGGCGAAATCCAATAGGTCTGAAACCAACCGGCGCGCCCGGTCGGCCTGCTCATGGATGTCGCCCAACCATTTTCGAAGTTTAGCCCCTTTGGATTCTTGGGCCATGCGCGCGGACCCCAGGATCACCGCCAAAGGGTTGTTCAACTCATGGGCCAAGCCCGCCGAAAACTGGCCGATAAGGGCCAACCGTTCGGTTTCCGCCAGCTTCCGTTCCGTTCGAAGGGCTCTCGCATAGGCTTTCTCCCGGGCGATGGTTTGGTCCTGGATCCGTTCCGCCATTCTGCCGATCGATTGGGCCAAAAGTCCCACTTCATCCTTCGGCTTCAATGACCCCAGGCGTTTCAGGTCCGATCTCCCTGATTCATAATGGCCCACTTCCCCTGCCAGGTTCATAATAGGCCGGACGAATTTTTCGGAAAGGACCAGTGAGACCCAAAGGGTCGCACCCAAGGTCAAGATCAGGAACAGGGTCATGAACTTGAACAAGTTGAAAGCGGGCTCGTAACATTCTTCGGCCGGCTGCCGGACAATGACTCCCCAGGAGACGGATTCCACCGTCGCGAAAGCGGCCAAGATCTCTTGCCCATCCTGGTTCTCGAACTGTAGGACCCCTTCTTTTTTATCCTTCCAAACCGTTACCAAGGGACCATAACCGATGTCCTTCAACCATCGGGACCGGTTAGGGTGGGTCAGTGCCACACCATTTTCATTCACTAAAATGGCGTAACCGGTCTTGCCGATGCGGGCCACTTGTAGGTTCCCGATGGTATGGATCGGTAAATAGATCACACCCACCAACAAGCCCTTTAAACGCTTGTGCTGAACAACGGGAGCGCCGATGGCCACCGCGACGCTTTCCGTTTTGGTTTTATAAGCTTCGAGAAAATAGCCGTTCTTCATGGGCCCAGTATGTTGCAAGGTTTTCATCAAGAATTCCCGAGGGGGAAGGTCCTCACGCCCGATGGTGGTAAGGCTCTTCGCGACCAAATGACCATCATTGCTCACTAGCAAAAGCCCGTCCAACAGCTCGGTCGAAGTGGTGACCAGCGTCATTTCACGGGTAATGGCCATTTTGTCGAAGCGGGCCGTTTCGGGCCTTTCCGCCAAAAGGGCCACTGCCTGGCATGCCTGCGAAAGACCGGTATTGACCTGCCACGCCAGGGTTTTGGCCAGGGCCAACTGCCCTTCCTGGGCTTGGAGACGCAAAGCCTGGTAGGAACCCCAAACCAGGTAGAAACCCAGCAACCCGGTCGTGACCGTCGTTAAAAGGGCCACAACGACGGTGATCTTGGTCTTCAAACTGATGAATCGCACCTTTTCATCCCGTCTCACAAAGATCCACCCTTCTGGCTCTTTTCCAATTCCAAAGCCCTTTGGAGGTCCAAACGGGCCTTTTGTCCATCGCCTGAGGCTTCTTCGCAAGCCGCTAAGGCCCGCCAGGTCCGTCCATCCTCGGGAAAAAGTTCCGCGGACCGTTGGGCCGCCGCTAAAGCCTCTGTTCGGTTCCCGGACAGCAGAAGCGAACGTGTGAATTTCAAATAAAGATCCGGTTCGGGAGACAGTTTAACGGAACGACCATAAGCCATCAAAGCGGCCCCGACCTTTCCCCTGCCCGCGAGGGAGTCCCCTCTCGCCGATTCGATATGAGCCAACAATCTCGGGGCTCGGCCCTTTTCCAAGGCGGTCCCGTAATAGCCATCGGCCCTTTCCCCCAAACCCTTGTGGGAGAAATATTGGGCCGCGTTGAAATAGGACTGGGCCCTTAAATTGAACAAGGTGTTGACCGGTCCCTCTGAGGGGGAGGCTTGAGGGGACCTTTCCCGTGGTCGGTCCAAAAGATCGAGACCTGGATCATCACCCAAATAGAGCGTGAAACCCGCGGGGACCAGAAGTGAAAAAAGATCACCCGTCCTTGAAAAGGAAGGCTGCAACGCGAAATAGCAGCGCTCCAAAACCTCTGGATCGGCGGAAACTTGGAGAGGACGCTTTTCCTGGCCAATGATCCTTCCCAAGCCGTAAAGGACCCTTTGACCTGCCGGCAACGGAGCAAAAACGGCTTCATCCAACCTCAAATCCGGAAGTTTTCCCATGACGCGCTCGACGCCCCATGTGTTCCAAAGAAAAAAAGCCGGGACCAAGGTGACATCCTTCCGGAGACCCAGGACTTCTTGAAAAAAATAAACCGAGAAAAGCGCGTCATCCCCTTCCCCCACGAAAACAGCGCCCCTTTTGAGGGACTTCAAAAGATCCGTCCCGTAATCGTAGGCAAAGATCTGGGAACTTTGGTCGTTCGGCTTGGAATGCTGGAAGAAGGAAAAGATCGGAAGACCCAGGCAGAGGATGACGATGGCCACATGAAGGGCCGAGCTATCCCGCGGCCCCTTGAAGGGGGAATAGGTCCCGAGCCGGGTTCCCCATTCCCGAAGGCCGATCCCCACACAGAGGGCCCCGAAGACGTTGATAGGGATGAAGAATTTATCGATGCACCAAAGATTCTCCCAAGGCGTGAGGAACAGAAAACCATTCGCCACTATCAACAGAAGGCAGGTGACCAAGCCTAGGACCAAAAGAGGATATTTTTTCATTCGTTTAAGATAGAGAACACCGACGATCAAGGGGATCCAGGCCAAAAGCCCTAAGTCGGAACAAAGGTGCCCGGAGATCCTATTCAATTGGGGACCGAGCGAGGACAGTTGGTGGTACGCCTCCGCCCAATCCTCTTTTCGGGCCGAAAGACGGAGGATATTGTCCCAGATCTTCAGGCCGACCTCTTGGCGGACATCCTGATTGGATAAAAAATCCACGAAACCGGAAAAATGACGGGGGTCACCCCAAACCAGTGACTTTGTCGGTCCCAAGTGACGCAGGGGCAACAACAAAAGCGGGCTCGCTCCAAGAAGGGTAAAGGAACCGCAAGAAAGGAGTTTCTTGGGATCGGCGAAGGATCGCAGGCTCCCCATCGACTCCCTTGAACCCAGAAAGAGGAGGATCGCGAATAGGAAGAGGACCTGCATTTCCCATCCATTGGTGAAACCCAACCCGATGAGCAACCCCACGGCCAAATAGGACTGGAGGCTTTTCCCCGACAGCGTCCCCCGCTTTTCGAGCCACCAAACCAGACACAGGAAAACCAAACCCTGCAGGATATAAATGACCCCTTTGGCCGTAAGGCATTGGGTCCAATAGGACCTGGAAAGGGCCAAAACCATGGCCCCTCCAAAAGCCGGTAACAAGTTGAGGGCTAGGCTCGTCCCGCCTTTGCCTGTCTTAGGAAAGGGCCCCATCCGAACTAGGGTCCACCCCACGAACGTCACAAGAAGCGCGCCCAACCCCGCCGCTAAAAGGTTCAAGCAGAAGGCCGGGTTGCCGATCGGAACCCAGCAGAACAAATGACCCACGATAGTGAAAAGAGGATATCCGGAGGGATGTTGGGGCGCCAAAGTGACGCAAGCGGCGACGGTCTCGGCCGAATCATCCGGCTGATAGGTCGGGCCCAGGTGGGTCAAATAAATGGAAAAGCTGCAAAGGAAGACGAATGGCAGGAACCAAAAAAGAACGCCCCGTGGCATAAGGACCCCCGTAGGGTCATTTTAGGGCACGGGGCGTGGGTACGACTTAATTTATTGTGGGGAATCTCCCCAGTTACATCTTTTTGTCGTTCTTGTCCGAGGCGGGCTTGGACTCGGTGACCTTCTGTTTGACCAGGTCCATCTGACAGTTGGGGCATTTGCCGGGTTTATCCCCCGTATAGTCCCCCATGGGGCAGACCCAGACGTATTTTTCCTTGACCGCCTTTTTCTTGGCCACCTTGGCCTTAGGCTTCGCGGCCGATTTGGAAGCGGCCGGGGTCTTGGCGGGTTGGGCCGCGGTCGCAGCCTTACTACCCATCTCATCGGCAAGAACGGCGCTGAGGGTCAGTACCATCAAGCCGGATGTCAGAGCGATCATCCGTGTGAACTTTTTCATTTTCGACTCCTTTTGGTTGGTTCCCCTCAAGAACGACATCGGCGGCCTTATCCTAATCCTCTTCATGGGGTTTTTTCTACATCACTTGTATAGGGGTTGGGAAAGATCCAGGTTTCAATTAACCCCTTTTTCTCTCACATCGAATCGGATGAATAGACCTTCTTCTTAACTTTGGCTTTGGGGTCATAGGGGCCCATTTCGAACCCGCACTTGGGGCAAGAGCCCTTTTGACGGGACTTATGCCCGCAAAAAGCGCAAATGTAAGTGGTTTCCCCCGGGGGAGTCTTATGGCCGACCCTCCGGTAAGCCTCCAACCGGATATGGTAGGCCTTCTCCTGCGCCGCGGTCCAAGTGGGCGTAGGGATGACCTGGGTCGCTCTTACCGACGCGGCGCTGTCTCCTCCTTTCGCCACGGCCATGCTCGTAAGGCCGAACGAAAGGATAGCGATCGCTAACACAACAATATGTTTGCTTTTCATAAGTTCCTCACCTCACTCCTTTCGAGCCAAGTGGTCGAAAAGTTACATCTTTTGAGGGAAATATCACTGTTGGGTCTTGTTCGTGATGTCGGACCCGGCAGTGTCCGAATTATAAGGGTTGCCTTCTCCATCAAACATGTCGAAGGAACCATCGGTGATCTTCAGGATGACCTGAAGGGGTCTCCCGTTCTGGAGATTGGAGAATTCCACCCCTTTTACCCCGCTGGCCAGATAAGTCGCGCCGAAAGCGGGAGAACTACTGGTGTCGTAAAGGAAAGCGTCTTGGGAAGCCCCCACCACCTTGACCATACGGCTTCCGTCGGGGCTGTGATATTGGGTGGCGCCAGTTTGGTCCCCCGCCTCTACCCGGATGGTGTCATTGGCCGAGTTACAGGGGACATAGGCCTCGTTCGTATAACAATAGAGGTCGCCCACATGGTAAGGATCCTGCCACCACCAAAAACCGGCGTGCCAGAAACACCAACGGCCGTAATCCGAATCGTAGAACCACCAGCGGCCGCTGTAATAGCGGGTCCAAAAAGTCCTGTCCCCTTCGTACCAGCCATACCAGTGGAAACCCCAAGAGTCCACCATGTGGCAATAAACATATCCGTCGGCCTTGTGCCAGTAATAGTGATTGGCTTTACTCTCGACCTGCATCAACGGAACGATCTTTTTGAGGACGACGGGGTCATTGATCTTTTCCATCCGGGTCCGGACCATCGCGTCGGTAAAATTCC
>CAZLND010000048.1:0-12294 GCA_964560635.1 uncultured bacterium
GTCCAATAATCTAATATAATTTAACCAACACCCTTCCTAGTTTCTTGGATGGGTGTTTTGTTTTTGATGGAATAAAGTAACGCGAGCGTTCCGTGACTATTTCCGACCTGCTGAGCCTCTTCCTTCCCCTTTTCATTGCCATGGACCCTTTGGGTGTCCTTCCGGCTTTCATCCAGATGACCGGGGGGTTGCCCGCAAAACGTCGTTCCAAACTCGTCAATGGTTCGGTCCTTACGGCGGGTATTGTGGGCCTGCTTTTCATTCCCCTGGGTCCCCTGGTCCTGGGTTCCTTGGGTCTGCGGACCGGTGATTTTCAGACCGCGGGAGGGCTCTTGGTGCTCGTCATCGCCTTGCGGGACGTGGTCTGGGATCAAAAGATGCTCGTCACCAAATCCAGCATCGAGGCTGGGGTGGTCCCCATTGGTATCCCCCTGTTGGTCGGCCCCGCCGTCCTTGCCACCCTGATACTTCTTCAGACCCAGTTCAATTGGATCGAGATCGGACTGGCCCTCACCCTCAACCTCCTTCTCTCCTGGGTGATCTTCCATCAATCTTCCCGCCTCATCGGATGGATGGGGGTGACCGGAAGCCGGGTGGTCTCCAAGCTCGCGGCCCTGCTTTTATCCGCCTATGCGGTGATGATGATCCGGGTCGGACTTTCGTCGTTCTTCAAATAGGCGAGGTCACTCATGTCCCAAAAAAAAATCCTGGTGGTCTACAAAGAAAGCGCCTACAGCCGTTATCTCACGGGTCCTCAATTGTCCAAAGGCCTCAAACAGGGCCGCTATTGGGACATCGTTCGGGGAAGCCACGAGAGGCACAACCATACCCTGAGCATCGTCCGGGAAACTTTGGTAGGGATGGGTTTGGCCGCCAAGTGGGTCCTTCGGGACCGGATTCAAACCCTCAAGTTGGTGGATGGTTCTTTCCGGTTGGTCATCACGGTGGGTGGGGATGGGACGCTGTTGGATACTTCCCATCACTTAGTTCAAACCCCTGTTTTGGGTGTCAATTCGGACCCCCGTCGTAGTGTGGCCCGGTTCAGCGGTTGCAACGCTGATAGTTTCGCTCAGGTCCTGAGCGCTTATCTGGCGGGGAAAATAAAGCCCGCTCTCTTGCAACGCCTGGAACTTTCCCTAGGAGGCCACAAGAACAAGTGGTTGGTCCTCAACGATCTTCTCGTGGCCGCGGCGAGCCCGGCCGCCACATCCCGGTACGTCCTCCGGGCGGGCTCCCGGATGGAAGAACAACTTTCCAGCGGTATTTGGGTCAGCACGGCCGCCGGTTCCACCGCCGCCGCCCTTTCGGCGGGAGGCAAGGCACTACCGGTCCTCTCGGATAAATTCCAGTTCGTTGTGCGGGAGGCCTACCAGAAGAAATTCGGCCCCCGGAAACTTCTGCGAGGCGTGTTGGGGCGGGGACAAAAATTGGAAGTGGTTTCCTACATGAAAGAGGGACGGGTCTTCGTGGATGGGGCCAATTTAATGGCGCCCTTCCGGTTGGGGGAAAGGCTTGAAGTCCGGCTTTCCCAAAGGCCGCTGAAGGTCATCGGCCTGCGGAAGTAATCCTATGTTGAAGGTCAACAAACACCTGATTTCTAACCACGAAGTTCACTAAGCACACAAAGTTAAGACGGAATTCCCTGAGGAACCATTGGCTTTACTTTGTGATCTTCGTGTACTTCGTGGTGAGAGACGCTTTTATGTTTTAATTTCCGGTATGGCAGTGAGGGCTGACGGAACCGATCTCTTTTTTGATGAGATTGGGAAGGTTCTTCATCAAGTAGTCCACGTCATTGACCCGGTCGTTGAGGATGCGGTGAAAATCTTGGATGGTCAGCAATTGCTTTTCGTAGACGCTTGAAAAAGGCGTATAGCTCCAATGCCAGGGTTCGTTCATGACGGCTCCCCGGTTCCCCTCGTAAACCTTGCAGAACCCGAACCGTGGCGCATTTTCTTCCATCCAACTGTAGAACTCGACCACCTTCTTGGGTGTCTTCTCATCCACAGTGGCCAATCGTCCTCTCAAACTTACCTCCGAAATGTCCAAGTCCGTGCCCCAGTGGTGCCGGGAAAGGCCGGGTACGGAAACTTGGCTCATGACCGCGCGCACTCGTTTTTTATCGGTCAGGGTACCCTCTTTCTCGTATAGCTTGTCGAAACGGTTCCAGACCTGGCGCTGGGCGTAAAAAGAACGGTATCCGGATACCAAGATCAAACGCCAGCCCTGTTCCTTCGCGTAGGCCCTCAGTTTCCAATAGGCCTCCATCGCTTCACGCTGGGCGGATTGTTTTGATTGATCGTCCCTCAAGAGGTTCGTGGGTCTTTGGAACCCCAGGAGCTGGTCTTCGCTCAAAGGAGGTGGAGCGGAAGGAGTGGGGTTGGTCTCGGTGGTTACAGAATGGCGGTGAACGGCGCAACCGACCGAAAACAAGGTAAGGGCTAAAAGTGGGAGGGATCTGTAACGCAATGGCTTGGGCCGGTTAGGCCAAGTCCCGGCTGGAGAGGATCTTCAAGTTTTGATCCATCTCATAGACACGGGGGACACCGGTTTCCAGATTGAGTTCCAAGACCTGCTCCTTGGTCAAATGTTCCAGGTGCATCACGATGGAACGCAGGGAATTGCCGTGGGCGGCCACCAACACGTTCTTGCCGGCTTTCAGGTAAGGGGCGATCTTTTCGTCGAAATAGGGCAGGGCGCGAGCCGCCGTGTCTTTCAAAGACTCGGTAAAACCTGTCTCGTCCTTAGGCGGGGGTATGTCGTAACTCCGTCGCCAGATCTTGACCTGGTCGTCCCCGTATTTGGCGGCTGTCTCGGCTTTGTTCAAGCCTTGCAGGGCGCCATAGTGGCGCTCATTCAGGGCCTTGTCCTTGAAGATGGGAAGGTTCGTCTGGCCGATCTCCCCCAGGATGATACCCAGGGTCTTTTGGGCCCTTTGGAGCTCGGAGGTGAAAGCCACGTCGAATTTCATGCCTTTCAAGTGTTGACCGGCCCGATGGGCCTCCGCCTCGCCTTGAGCGGTCAAGGGAACGTCCACCCAGCCTGTGAACTTGTTCTCCAGGTTCCATTGGGATTGGCCGTGGCGGACCAAGACTAAAGTCGGCATGTAAGACCCCTTTTTAACTTGGAATAGGATCGGACCTTGAAACGAGCGGAAATTTTAACCTTTGAGGCGTTTTTTGAAAAGAATAAAGGGTTTAGCGGCACGCCTTGAACGGCGTTGGGGCCTATAGGATACTGTGAGCCATTCGAGGGAAGACAAGGAATGAACCCATAAAATGAACAAAGCCGACCTCAAATTCATGCGCCGGGCCCTGGAGTTGGCCAAAAAAGAAGGTCGTTATACCTCCCCTAATCCGAGAGTTGGCGCGGTGATCGTGCGGCAAGGAAAGATCGTGGGGGAAGGGGCTACCCGGCCTTATGGCGGTTTCCACGCGGAAGTGGTGGCCCTTAAGAAAGCGGGATCCAAGGCCAAAGGCGCCACCCTTTATGTCACGCTGGAGCCTTGCGCGCACTATGGAAAGACCCCGCCTTGCGTGGACGCCATCATCCGATCAGGGGTCAAAAAAGTTGTGGCTGCCTTGGAGGATCCCTTTCCTCTGGTCAGCGGTCAGGGGTTCGCTCGTCTTCGGCAAGCGGGGATATCGGTTAAGGTGGGGCTACTCGAAAATGAAGCTGCCGCTTTGAACGGAACCTTTCTCTTGAGTGCTCAACGTGGTCGTCCCATGGTCATCCTGAAGGCCGCCGCCAGTTTGGACGGGAAGATCGCCACGGTCGCGGGCCGTTCCAAATGGATCACGGGTGAGAAGGCCCGACGCAAGACGCATGAAATGAGGGCCCAAGCGGACGCCATCTTGGTGGGGAGCCGCACGGCGCTCCTGGACAATCCTTCCTTGACGGTCCGGTTACCGGGTTGGAAGAGACGTGATGGTTGGCCTTTGCGGGTGGTGCTTGATTCGAATCTTCGGTCGAACCCGAAATGGAGATTATTCCAAGGCGAAGCGAAAACGGTCGTTTTTACATCCCCTAAGGCTTCCCGATCCAAGCAAAAGCTCCTGGAACGAAAGGGGGCCTTTGTTTTTCGGGTTCCTTCCCGTGGAAAGGTGTTATCTTTAAAGGCCGTTTTGAGGGTCCTTCATTCCCTGCAGGTCCGGTTGCTTTTAGTGGAAGGGGGCGGGGAAGTTCACGCGTCCTTCTTGGAAGAGAAGCTGGCCGATGGCGCCGCGCTTTTCCTTTCGCCCAAGCTATTGGGTGGCCCGGCTCCGACCTGGGTAGGGGGGAAGGGTGTTGAAAACCCGGACTTGGCGCCTTATTTAAAAAATATCCATATCGAACCCGTTGGGGCGGATCTGCTCCTGACGGGTCTTTTTTGAGGGGACGATGTTCACTGGCTTGATACAAGAAATGGGGGTCGTACAAAAAACCCAATGGCACGGCCAGGACCTTTGGCTTTCCCTGAAGGCTCCCCGGCTATCCCCCCGGCTTAAGGTTGGGGACAGCGTGGCGGTAAACGGATGCTGTTTGACGGCGGTGGAGGTGGCTCCGCCCCAGGTGTCTTTCCAAGCTGTTCCGGAAACCCTGGGTCGCACCACTTTCGGGTCCCTGAAGGAAGGCGACTCGGTGAACTTGGAACCTTCCCTAACAATGTCCGACCCCTTGGGCGGTCATTTCGTTCAGGGACATGTGGATGGAGTGGCGGAGATATTGGAAATGAAGCCCGAAGGCGGCGGGATCCGGATGAGGGTGCGCCTTCCCCGGCCCCTTACCCCCTTTGTGGTCGAGAAGGGGAGCATCGCCTTGGATGGCATCAGTTTGACAGTGGCGGCCATCCAGGAGGATGTGGTGGAAGTGGCGATCATCCCCCATACGCTCCAAAACACGGGGTTGAAGGATAAGAAGTCGGGAGACCCCTTGCAGGTGGAAGTGGACCTACTGGCTAAGTACGTCGGGAAGCTCACGGATGGATATCTCAAAGCGAGGGCCGGGCAATGAAGATCGATAAAGTCGGGGAAGGGGAAACGCCCGAAAAGCCCCAATCCATCTCGGCCATGTTCGCCCCGGCGTTGAGCGAGAGGATCAAAAAGGTCACGGACCCCAATTTAAGGGCCGAGTTGAGCGGACTCATTTTGGAAGTGGAGGAAAAGGGTAAAAAGCTGTACGCCTCCAAGAGCCGGGGTGAGTTCGAGGAATATAAGGCTTCGGTCAAGAAGTTCATGCAAAAGATCGTCAGCGGATCCTTCAAGATGGAGGAAAAGCACGGCACGAAAAAGGACGGGAAGTTCGTGGTTTATTTGACCCTTCAAAAGGTCGATGAGGCTCTGGACCATTTGGGCCAGCTCCTTTTGGCGGGTCAGCAGGATTCCATCCGGATCCTGAATTCCCTGGACGAGATCCGGGGGATGCTCCTCGATATGTATTTGTGAACCTAAATCAAGCGCCAAGACTCCAAGACGCCAAGGGAATCATGAGAACAATTAAGAACCTGACCTCAAGTAGTGAGCAGATGTTTTGCTTTGCCAATCCTTCATGCCTTTCTTGGAGTCTTGGAGTCTTGGCGTTGGAAGTTGGTGTTTAGTATGGAAACCAAAAGGGTCGAACAAGCCATTGAGGACATCCGTCAGGGCAAGATGGTGGTCGTGGTGGATGACGAGAACCGTGAGAACGAGGGCGACCTGGTCCTGGCCGCCGAAAAGGTCACGTCCGAAGCTGTCAATTTTATGGTCAAAGAAGCTCGGGGGCTTGTTTGTGTCCCGATGAAGGGCGAGGATCTGGAACGGCTGGAACTGGCCCCGATGGTGGTCGATCAACAAGACAACTTCCGGACCGCTTTCGCGGTCTCGGTGGACGCGAAAAACGGCATCACGACCGGCATTTCCGCCGCGGACCGTTCCCGGACCATTCAGCTTCTGGCGGACCCCCGATCGAAGTCCTCGGACGTCGTACGGCCAGGCCACATCTTCCCCTTGAAATATAGAAAGGGCGGGGTTTTGCGCCGGGCCGGACATACTGAGGCCGCCGTTGACCTGGCCCTACTGGCGGGTCTGAAGCCGGTGGGTGTCATTTGCGAGATCATGAAAGACGATGGGTCCATGGCCCGATTGGACGATCTGAAGGCCTTCACGGCCAAACATCAATTGAACATGATCACCATCGCCGAGCTCATTCGTTATCGCCGTACCAAGGAAAAACTCATCCACCGTGTTCTGGAAGTGCCATTGCCCACCGATACGGGTGATTGGAAGGTCATTGTTTTCAAGGCTGAGACCGAGGATGACGACAGTTTGGCGCTCGTGAAGGGTGACATTTCCGGAGAACCGGTCCTAGTGCGGGTCCATTCCGAATGCCTGACGGGGGACGTCTTAGGGTCCCTCCGGTGCGATTGCGGGGAACAACTCCACGCGGCCATGCGCCAGATCGATAAAGAAGGCCGTGGGGTGGTGCTCTATATGAGGCAAGAAGGCCGGGGTATCGGTTTGTTGAACAAACTTCGGGCCTATCAATTACAGGATCAAGGTTTCGACACGGTTGAAGCCAACGAGAAGCTGGGCTTTCCCCCGGACCTGCGGGATTACGGTATCGGCGCCCAGATCCTGGTGGACTTGGGCATCAAGGAGCTTCGCCTTTTGACGAACAATCCCAAGAAGATCGTGGGGTTGGAGGGTTACGGGCTAAAGGTCGTGGAACGGGTCCCCATTGAAATCGCTCCCAACGCGGTCAACGCTGGCTATTTGGACGCAAAACGATTGAAGCTTGGACATTTTTTAAGCAAGAAAAAGGACTAAATAAAGCCTTGAGGTACTACAATGACCGCTAAAATTTTTGAAGGTAAACCTGAAGGCGCGAAAGTTCGCGTTGCCATCGTCGTGAGCCGCTTTAACGACTTGATCGGCAAGAGACTTTTACAAGGTGCGATGGAAACCCTGAAGGCTAGGGGAATGTCGGAGATCAATATCGAGGTAGCTTGGGTCCCAGGGGCTTGGGAGATACCGGTGGTAGCTCGGAAAATGGCCAAGTCGGGCCGCTTCCAAGGCATTATCGCCTTGGGGGCAGTCATTCGCGGTGAGACCACCCATCATGAGCATATCGGCACGGAAGTGGCGACGGGTTTGAGGATGATCACGGACGAGACGGGCCTTCCGGTGGCCTTCGGCGTCTTAACAACGGAAACCCTGGAACAGGCTTTGGCCCGGGCGGGGGAGAGAAGCGACAACAAAGGGGCCGAGGCGGCCTTGTATTTATTGGAAACCCTATCCGTGCTGGAACAGATCTCATGAAAACAGGGACAAGGGACAAGATGCGGGGTTCAAGTTCTGATCTGTTTGTGTTGTTTGTGCCTGGTGCCTTGGGTCTTGAACATTTTTTGAGAGGTGCGGTATGGGCCTAAAGCGGAGATCAAGAGAATTGGCCCTCCAGATGTTGTTCCAAATGGATATGGGCACCGTAAAGATCAAGGATCTGGAGGAGAATTTCCTGCCCCAGGCCAGCGCTCCTGAGGCGGCCAAGGTTTTGGCCTTGGGGATGGTGCGGGGCACTTGGGACAAACTGGCGGACATCGACCGGCACTTGAGAGGCTTGGCTGAGAATTGGGACCTGACACGGATGGCGGCCGTGGATCGCAATATCCTCCGTTTGGCGGCTTTTGAGATCCTTTACGATACCGAGGTCCCCAAATCAGTGGCCATCAACGAGGCCATCGAGATCGTCAAAAGATTCAGTACGGATGATTCCAGCAAGTTCGTGAACGGCATATTGGATAAATTGCAAAAAACCAGCGCATAGCGGGGGGCCGTGGCTGTTGGCCACCGGCCAACGGCTTGTTTGAAAGGTTGTTCAAGTTGGAAATCGACATTCCGAATGACATCAAGACTTTCATTGACGAGGTGGTGGATTCCTTCGTCATGTGGGACCTGCTCATCTTTTCCTCGAAAAAAGTGGGTGAATTGGAGACTCCCGCCCGCATCGCCCAGCTTTTGGGGCGGACCACCGAAGAAGTGGCTAAACCGGTCCAAAAACTCGAAAAACTAGGGTTGGTCACCACCGCCAAGCGATTGGACGGGGAATTGGCCTGTCAGTTGGATAAGAAATCAAAGCATTTCCCGACCTTGCAGCTTTTCTGGGCCTATAACGACAGCCAAGAAAATCGGCTTCGCATCTTGAGTTATCTCCTCCAAAAGAAGATCCGTTAAAAACACTGACCGGCCCATAAACGGCGTTTTTCCAAGCGGGGTATCCCCGCCTGCTCGATGGCTGTTTTAACTTTCCCCGTGTTAGAATAGGCCATTCTCACCAGCCCCGGAGCCCTATGCGTTACGGCATTTTTTCGGACATCCACAGCAACCTCGAAGCCATGACGGCCGTGGCAGCCGCCATGAAAGCCGACGGCGCCGAGGACTATCTTTGTCTGGGGGACCTGGTCGGTTATTACGCCAACCCCAACGAGGTCATTGAGCTCATCGCTTCCCTTAAGTGTTGGAAGATCGTCATGGGCAACCACGATTCGGCTTACCTGGGCCAAACCCCTCTCACTAAGTTCAACCAGCCCGCAGCGGATGCCATTCGCTGGACCCAATCCCACTTAAAACCCCAGAACCACAAGTTCTTGGAAAACCTCCGGCTTCGGGAAGAGATCGGTGAGATCCAGTTGGTACATTCTTCCCCCCTCCAGGCCGAAGAGTGGCATTACCTGACCAGTCCCGAGGAAGTGGAACGGAACTTCCGTTACTTCCAATGGTTCATTTGTTTCTTCGGGCATGTGCATAAACCGTTCATTGCCGAGCAGAAGCCTGATGGCACCGTAAAGATATTGGAAGAGACCGAATATGCGCTGAAAAAGGATTGCCGTTATTTGGTGAATGTGGGAAGTGTAGGCCAGCCCCGGGATGGGAACCCGCAGACCTGTTATGTCATGTACGATTCCGGGTCCAAGAAGATATCCATCAAGCGCATCGCCTATGATCTGGAAACCACCGCCAAGAAAACCCTCGAGGCGGGCCTCTCCGACTACCTCGCCCAACGGTTGAAAACAGGAAAGTAATAACCGTCGAGTTAGAGCCCGACCCGAGGAGTCGATTTAAGGTGACGAAATTCAATTCAAAAATCGGGTTATTAAGTTTTTTTATCGGTTCAATGCTTTGGGGGGCGTATTTCTTTTTTGATGCACATCCTTCGTTGTTCATTGGCGATTACCCTAATTTAAGATCATTCATTTTTGTTCGAAATGTGTTATGGGGAACAGGGTTTCTTTCGTTGGTAAGTATGGTTTTGGGTCTTTTGGTTTTACGGCAAAAAAAACGAGATAAAACCTTATCCTCGCTTATTTATTTTGGGTTAACTTTTACAGGGTGTTTTCTTTCGGGAAGTTTTTCCCTTTTAATATTTGTTGTGCCGCTTTTGCTGGGGTTTTGAAAACGGTTTAAAATTCAAATTGAGTAGTGGATCTTGATGGTGTTATTAAACCCTCTCCCTTAAGGGGAGAGGGCCTGGGTGAGGGTGATGAGGGGAAAAGTCCTTAAGCCGTTGTCTCGTTCTCTCCGAAAAAGACAAACCGAAGCGGAGAAGATGCTTTGGTTCCGTTTGCGTTCCCGGCAGCTCCTTGGGATTAAATTTAGGCGCCAACTTCCGATCGGTCCTTTCGTTGTGGATATATGTTCTCTCGAAAATAAATTGGTCATTGAGTTGGACGGTGGGCAACATCTCGAAAACCGTGAAAATGACGAAAAGAGAACGGGGTTTTTAGAAAAAGAGGGGTTCCAGGTCATTCGGGTTTGGAATCATGAAGTCCTTGCTAATGTTGACGGGGTTTTGGAATATATCCGCCAAATGATCCTAAAGTCACCCTCACCCCGACCCTCTCCCCTCAAGGGAGAGGGAGGAAATCAATGAAACCAACCGCCGACATTAAAAAGCGGGTCCTTGAGCTCCGCGAAACCATCCGCCGCCACGATCAGCTCTACTACGACAAGGCCCAGCCTGAGATCTCCGACTTTGAGTACGACAAGCTCTACCGGGAACTGAAGGACCTGGAAGCGGAATATCCCGCTCTTAAGACTAAGGATTCTCCTACTGAGAAGGTCTCTGAGACCACCAGCAAGCATTTCAAGACCGTGGCCCACCGTGTTCCCATGTTGTCCCTGGATAACACCTATTCCCTGGAAGAACTCAAGGAATTCGACGAGAGGGTGCAAAAGGGCTTGGGTGATGAAAAGTACCAATATGTTTGTGAACTCAAGATCGACGGGGTGAGCATCGAGCTCGTCTATGAAAAAGGCAAGCTGGTCCATGCTATTACTCGCGGTGATGGTGAAAAAGGGGATGATGTCCTGGCGAATGTCTTGTCCATACCCGGCCTGCCCCATGAATTGAAGGGCTCCGGTGTTCCGGATCGAGTGGAGATCCGGGGAGAGGTCTTTTTTACCCTGAAGGACTTCGAAGCCATCAATGAAGACCGGGAAGAAGCGGAGCTTCCGCTTTTTGCCAATCCTCGAAACACCGCCGCGGGGACCCTTAAGACCATCGATCCGACCGAGTCGGCCAAGAAGCCTCTTCATATCCTGCTTTATTATGTTTTCTCCCCCGGCAAGTTGCCTTTCGATACCCAACAAGAAAGTCTTCAATGGCTCAAAAAGCTGGGTTTTCCGGAAGACAAGCACTACCGCCTCTGCAAGAACATCGACGATGTATATGAGTACTGTAACGAGTATCAGGCTAAACGAGGCCAGATAGGTTTTGATTGCGACGGGGTGGTGCTGAAGATCAATGATTATAAACAACGAGAGAAATTGGGAACGACCTCCAAGATCCCTCGCTGGGCCATCGCTTTCAAATTCGCGGCTCAAAAGGCTGAAACCACCTTAAAGGACATCACGCTCCAAGTGGGTCGTACGGGTGCTATTACCCCAGTGGCGGAGTTGGAACCGGTCCTGTTAGAAGGAACCACAGTAAGTAGGGCCACCCTCCATAATGAAGATGAGATCAAACGTAAAGACCTGCGGGTGGGTGACCGGGTGCTTGTGGAAAAGGGCGGATTGGTCATCCCCAAGGTGCTCCAATCCTTTCCCGACAAACGGACGGGAAAAGAGAAGGTCTTCAAGATGCCGTCCACTTGTCCGGTTTGCGGTTCCAAGTTGGAACGGGAAGAGGATGAGGCGGCCTGGCGTTGTGAGAATGTGAGTTGTGAGGCCCAGGTGGAACGTCGCATCCAGCATTTCTGCAGTCGGGACGCCATGGATATCCGGGGCGCGGGACCGGCAGTTGTGAAACAACTATTGGCTGAAAAGCTTATCCGCGATTACGCCGACCTGTATGCCCTGAAACAATCGGATGTGTCGGAGTTGGAACGTAAGGCTGAGAAGTCAGCCCAAAACCTCATTGGCCAAATTGATGATAGCCGCGGGCGAACCTTGGGTCGTCTCCTTTTCGCTTTAGGAATCCGGCATGTGGGGGTTCACGTGGCTGAGATATTGGCCACTCGCTACAAGGATATTTGGGCGATCAGTGAAGCTTCGGAGGATGAACTGTCCGCCATCGATGGCATCGGTCCCATCGTTTCCCATTCCATCGTTGTCTTCTTCGAGAATAAGGGGAACCGGAAGATCATTGGGAAGCTTGAGGGAAGGGGCGTCAATCTCAAACGCCTCAAGGAAGAGGAGCCGTCCGGCGAACAGCCTTTTCTGGGCAAGACTTTTGTTTTTACCGGCGAGTTGAAAGGCTATAGTCGAAAAGACGGTGAAGACCTTGTGAAAAAGCTTGGCGCCAAAGCCGCTGGGTCCGTTTCTAAACTAACCTCTTATGTCGTGGCCGGCGAGGCCGCCGGGTCGAAGCTGAAGAAGGCCAAAGAACTGGGTGTCGAGATATTGGATGAAGCCGGATTCGAAAAACTCGTAAAGAAATATAAATAGCTTTTAGATAAAGAGAGAGCGAATGAAAAAAAACAAGATGTTCCTGTTCGCGTTCATCTGCGTTCATCTTTGTTCCAATGGCCTTGCCGTTGCGGCTTCGTCCACGCCCGTGGCAAAGGATTCCGTTTTTGACAAGGCCGGGGAAGCTTTGGATAAGGCCAAAGGGGAAGTGCAGGAGCTGAGGGACAAATGGGACAAGGCCCGCATGGAAACGACCCTCTACGATAAGAGGGCCAAACGCGCTTATCAAAAATGGACCAAGGCCGCGAAGAAAGCCAAGGACCAGGCCAAGACCCAAAAAGAGAAAGCGGAATTGGAGCTCCAACTTTCCATTGAAAAAAGAAAACTGGCTTTCAACGAGTGGCAAGCGGCTCAATTGAGGGCAGCGGCCAAGGAA
>CAZLND010000049.1:0-12200 GCA_964560635.1 uncultured bacterium
GAATCTATGGCACGGATCGCCAAAAAACCAATTTCGATCCCTACGGGGGTCAAGATCAAGCCCGAAGGGAACCGCCTAACAGTGGAAGGCTCCAAGGGTTCTTTGAGCCACGAGCTCATGCCTGGCTTGAAGGTGGAAGTCCAAGATAAGAACCTTTTCGTTCTTCCTATAGAGAACGCGAAAGTCGAAGCCAAGGCGCTCAACGCAAGTCACGGACTGACCCATGCGCTCGTCAAGAACATGATCCTGGGTGTTTCCACGGGCTTCGAGAAAAAGCTCGAGATCCAAGGCGTCGGTTACCGCGCCGCCATGGACAAGGGAAAGCTCAGCATGTCATTGGGGTTCAGCCATCCGGTCGTTCTGGAACTTCCCAAGGGTGTCACTGTTGATATCGAAAAGCAGACCTTGTTGACCGTGAAGGGAACCGATAAGTACCTGGTGGGCGAAATGGCGGCTAAGATCCGTAGGGTCAAGCCTCCCGAGGTTTACAAAGGTACGGGGATCCGTTATTTGGGTGAATATGTCCGCAAGAAGGTCGGGAAGACAGGCGCCACCGGCAAAGCGGGTGGGAAATAAAGGGTAGGAGATCATCATGCAGTCGCAACTTCAGAATTACAAAAGAATGCATCGGCACAAACGGATCCGCAAAAAGGTCTCCGGTACCACCGTGCGGCCCCGTTTGGTGGTCCATCGCGGGACGAAGAACATCACGGCCCAGATCATCGATGACACCAAGGGCGTCACGTTGGTCGCGGCCGCTAGCTTTGACCAAAATCTTCGAAGCAAAGTGAAATACGGCGGGAATATCGAGGCGGCGAAGGCTGTCGGCCAGCAGATCGCTAAGTTGGCCAAAGAGAAATCGGTCCATCAGGTCGTTTTCGATCGTGGTGGTTATATCTTTCACGGGCGGGTCAAGGCTCTGGCAGAGGCGGCCCGTGAAAACGGGCTCCAATTCTAATAACGAAGGACGGCTATGGCGCGCATTGATGCTTCTAAATTCGATCTGAAAGAAAAAGTGGTCCACATCAACCGTGTGGCCAAGGTGGTCAAGGGTGGTCGGCGGTTCAGTTTTGCCGTCTTAGTGGTGCTCGGCGATGGACACGGCCATGTGGGGATCGGGACCGGTAAAGCCAGTGAAGTACCTGATGCCATCAAGAAGGCTGTGGAGGACGCAAAAAAGAACATGATCGAGGTTCCTTTGAAGGGAACAACACTTTTCCACGAGGTGGTCGGGATATTCAAGGCTTCGCGTGTCATGTTGAAACCCGCCGCGCCTGGTACGGGGATCATTGCGGGGGGCGGGGTGAGGGCTGTTTGCGAGTTGGCTGGGATCCACGATATTTTGACCAAATCCATTCGTTCCGATAATACGTTCAACGTTGTTCAAGCCACGTTGAAGGGTTTGAGGGCGATCCGTTCCCCTCAAGTGGTGGCTGCCCTTCGCGGGAAAACTGTCGAGAGTTTCATGGGGGGCGCGAAATGAGCGAACTTCAGATTCAATTGGTGAAAAGCCTTGCTGGCCGTTTGCCCAAGCACGTCAAGATCGCCGAGGCTTTGGGTTTGAAAAAGATCCGGCAAACCGTTGTGAAACCAGACACGGCGGTGGTCCGTGGAATGCTCGACAAGATCGGGTATTTGATCGAAATAAAGACTAAGTAAAGGTTGAGGCCATGAAAATTTCTGAATTGAAACCGGCGAAGGGTTCCGTCAAGCGCCGCAAGATCGTGGGTAAGGGACCTGGTTCCGGCCACGGCAAAACATCGACCCGGGGTCACAAGGGACAAAATTCCCGCACGGGCGGCGGGGTGCGTTTAGGATTCGAGGGCGGTCAAACCCCCATGTATCGCAAGATCCCTATCCGCGGGTTCAAGAGTTTGGACAAAAAATTCTTTGACGTGGTCAACATCGACCAATTGGCCACTTTTGAAAATGGTTCCACTGTCACTCCCGAGGAATTGAAGAAGAAGGGTTTTGTTGGCGGGAATGAAGCCGTCAAGGTCCTTGGAAACGGCGAATTGAAAACCAAATTGACCGTAAAAGCCCATGCCTTCAGCGCTTCCGCCATCGAGAAGATCAAAGCCGCCGGCGGAACGACGGAGGTTCTGTAAGTGTTTTCGGCTTTTACGAACATCTTCAAGGTCCCGGAGCTCAAAAGCCGGGTCCTTTTTGTTTTGGGAATCCTTTTGGTCTATAGGATCGGGATCCATATTCCCGTCCCAGGGGTCAATGTGGACGCTTTGGCCGGTCTTTTCAAGAACCAGAACAGCAATATCCTTGGGTTCTTGAACCTCTTTTCCGGCGGGGCTCTTAAACAATCCTCCATTTTCGCTTTAGGGGTCATGCCCTATATCAGTATGTCCATCATCCTTCAATTGTTGACGGCGGTCATTCCCACTTTGGAAAAACTTTCCAAGGAAGGGGAAATGGGGCGCCGTAAGATCACCCAATATACCCGTATCGGCACGGTGGCCCTTTGTGTCGTGCAAGGGACGGGAACCACCTATTTGTTGAAGAACTTGGGAGACAACGTTGTTCCCAATTGGGGACTGGGCTTTCAAGCGATCGCGGTCCTGGCCTTGACGACGGGTACGGTCTTCATCATGTGGCTGGGGGAACAGATCACTGAATACGGCATTGGCAATGGGATGTCGATCATCATTTTCGCCGGCATCGTGGCGGGCCTTCCGTCCCAACTGCTTCAAACTTTCAATATGACAGGGCACGAGTTCAGCCTTTTCGCGTTGATCTTCTTCCTTCTTTTCACATTGGCGATCATCGCCTTTATCGTGATCTTGCAACAGGGGGCCCGGAAGATCCCGGTCCAATATGCGACCCGTGTCGTTGGCCGGCAGGTTTTCAAGGGTCAATCCACCCAACTCCCATTGAAGGTCGACTATTCGGGCGTGATCGCCGTCATCTTCGCGTCGTCCATATTGGTTTTCCCGTCCCAGATCGCCCGTTATGTGGAATCCATTCCGGTGGTTGCCGAGCATACCGACGGGTTGCTTTATAACTTCTCCGATTTCATTGTCCGGAAATTCCAGCCTGGCGAGTTCATTTATTACGTTCTCTATTCTTCCTTGATCGTTTTCTTTTGTTACTTCTATACGGCCATCGCTTTCAATCCGACCGATCTGTCTGAGAACATGAAAAAATATGGCGGGTTCATCCCCGGCATCCGCCCGGGCCAACCGACGGCCGAATTCATCGACCGCACCCTGACCCGAATCACCATTTGGGGAGCTTTGGCCGTTTGCGCCATCGCGGTGTTCCCCGAACTGATCACCCGAAAGCTCCACATCCCGATCTATTTCGGGGGAACTTCCCTTTTGATCATCGTGGGGGTGGCGTTGGATACCATGAAACAAATCGAGTCCCATTTGTTGATGAGGCATTATGACGGCTTCATGAAAAAGGGACGTCTTAAAGGACGGAGCGCGTTCTAATGAGGATCATTCTTTTCGGGGAACCGGGTGCGGGTAAGGGAACTTACGCCGCGGAATTAGTGAAGCGTTACGGCATTCCTCAAATATCCACCGGGGACATGTTGCGGGCCGCTGTGAAGGAAGGGACCCCTGTGGGGCACCACGCCCACGAATACATGAAGCAGGGAGAATTGGTCCCCGATGCGACCGTCATTGAACTGGTCCATGATCGGATCCAGCGCCAGGATGCCGCCAAGGGTTTTATCCTGGATGGTTTCCCTCGGACCGTTCCTCAAGCTGATAGCTTGGATAAGATGCTCCATAAAATGCATAACGAATTGGATGCGGTCCTTAAGATCGAGATCAGCAAAGAGACCATTCTTACCCGCTTGACGGGCCGGAGGGTTTGCACCAACTGCGGCGCGACTTTTAACGTTGCGACCATGAAACCGAAAAAGGAAGGGATCTGCGATAAGTGCGGCCACGAGTTGATCCAACGGCCCGACGACAGACCCGAGACTATCCTCAACCGGTTGGCTGTGTATCAAAAAGACACCGCCCCCTTGATCGAGTTCTACGAAAAGAAGGGTCTTTTGAAAAGAGTGCAGTGTGAAGGACCTTACGCGGAAGCCTTAGGTCGGGTTTTCGCCGCATTGGAAAAAGTGGCGAAAGTTTAGTGATCACGATCAAGTCCGAATCCGAATTGAAGTTGATGAGGACAAGCGGCAAGGTCGTTGGTCAGGCCCTGCTGGAATTAGGGGCTCGGGTGAAACCCGGGGTTACGACCCAAGAACTCGATAAATTCGCGTTCGACTTTTTCAAGAAGAACGACTGTAAACCCGCTTTTCTGGGTTATCACGGGTATCCGGCGACGATCTGCGCGTCGGTCAACAACGAAGTGGTCCATGGGATCCCTGGGAAAAGGGTCCTCGAAGAAGGGGATGTCGTAGGCATCGACATCGGCGCTTATTACAAAGGCTATTGTGGTGATTCGGCTCGGACATTCCCGGTTGGGAAGATCCCTTCCGAGGTCAAAAAGCTGCTGGAAGTCACTTTTGAGGCTTTGAACCGGGGGATCGAACAATGCCGGGTCGGGAACCGGATCTCGGACATCGGCCATGCGGTGCAGGATTACGCAGAATCGTTCGGTTTCACTGTTGTCAAAGACTATGTTGGGCATGGGATCGGGCAGGCGATGCATGAGGAACCCCAGGTCCCAAACTACGGAAAGCCCCACCAGGGGCCCCGGATCGTTGAAGGAATGTGTTTAGCCCTGGAACCCATGATAAATATGGGTTCTGAGGAAGTGGTGGTCCTAGAGGATGGCTGGACAGTCGTGACAAAAGATGGTAAATTCTCCGCCCATTTTGAAGATACCATTGCCATCTTGGCTGAGGGGCCGGAGAACTTAACCCGGATATGACAACCCCCTAAGGGGTTGGGAGGATTATGGCAAAGGAAGAAGCGATATCGGTAGAAGGAACGGTCATTGAGGCCCTTCCCAACGCTAGTTTTAGAGTGGAGTTAGAGAACAAACACGTGGTTTTGGCTCATGTATCAGGGAAGATGCGGATGAATTTCATCCGGATCCTACCCGGGGACCGGGTCACGGTTGAACTCTCTCCTTATGATCTGAGCCGGGGTCGAATCACCTATCGGTTCAAATAAGAAGATCCGATCTGAAGGAAGGTAACAAATGAAGGTACGGTCGTCAGTAAAACCGATCTGTGACAAATGCAAGGTCATCCGCCGTCGGCGCGTGATCCGGGTCATCTGCACCAACCCGAAGCATAAACAAAGGCAGGGATAAGAAAATGGCCCGAATCGCAGGAATTGATTTGCCCAAGGAAAAAAGGATCGAAGTGGCTTTGACCTATGTTTTTGGGATCGGTCCAGCCTTGTCGAAAAAGATCCTGGCCAAAGCCAGCGTGAACCCGGATGTCCGCGTCAAGAATTTGAAGGACGATGAGGCTGCCCGGATCCAGAACACCATCAATTTGGAAAATCTCAAGGTTGAAGGTGACCTTCGTCGTGAGATCTCGATGAACATCAAGCGCCTGATCGATATCGGCACCTATCGTGGCAGCCGTCATCGCAAGGGCTTGCCGGTCCGTGGCCAGAGGACCAAAACCAACTCGAGGACCCGTAAGGGCCCCAAGAAGACGGTCGGTAGCGGCCGTAAAAAAGAAGAATAATCTTAGAAGTTTGATATCGCCCATTCAAAATGGGCAGAAGCATTAAGGAGAAAAAGAGTGGCGGAAAAAGTCGACCCGAAAAATGAAGTAGTCAAGGACGAGAAAGCGGCCCCAGCGGCCGGTCCTAAAAAAGGAAAAAAGGCCCCCCGTAACGGAGTGGTCCATATCCAATGCACTTTCAATAATACCCTGGTGACCGTGACGGACGCCAAGGGCAACGTGGTGGCGTGGTCCTCCGCGGGTTCCATGAATTTCAAGGGCAGCCGGAAATCGACCCCGTTCGCGGCCCAAGTCGCCGCCGAAACCGCCGGCAAAAAAGCCGTCGACGCTGGAATGAAGTCCGTCGAAGTTTACGTGAAGGGTCCCGGTTCGGGCCGGGAAGCCGCCATCCGCGCGATCCAGACCAGCGGCCTTCAAATCTCCATGATCAAAGACGTTACCCCTGTTCCCCACAATGGTTGCCGGCCGCCTAAGCGCCGGCGCGTATAAAGGAGACTTGAATGAGCGCCCAATCCGTTTGCCGACTTTGCCGCCGAGAAGGTATGAAGCTCTTTTTGAAGGGAACCCGTTGCGAGACCGAAAAGTGCGCCTTCGAAAGAAGGGGTTACGCTCCCGGCCAGCATGGTCAAAAACGCCGGAAAGACACTGAATACGGCTTGCAGCTCCGCGAGAAGCAAAAGGTCAAAAGGATCTATGGTCTTTTTGAGCGCCAGTTCCGCCGTTACTTCTCTATCGCTTCCAGCAAGAAGGGTGTCACGGGCGAGACCTTGCTTCAATTGTTGGAACAACGCTTGGATAACACCATCTATCGGATGGGTTTCGCCGAATCCCGCCGACAGGCCCGTCAGGTCGTCCGGCACGGAATGGTCCTGGTCAACGGTAAGAAAGTGGACATTCCCTCTTATACCTTGAAAGCGGGGGATAAGGTCTCCATTTTGGAGCGTTTCAAAGAGAACGTGATGTTGAAAAAGTCCTTGGAGACCCTTCAAAAACGGGGTGTTCCCGGATGGCTCGAAGTGGATACGGCGGCTTTTGCCGGAACCTTCAAGAAAGTCCCAACGAAAGATGAGATCGCCCTGCCAGTCCAGGAACAGCTCATCGTTGAATTGTATTCGAAATAACCAGTTGATCGAGGCAACCCGGTCCCCCGATTGGGGACTATTTTCGCAGGAGGCATCATGCAAATAGGAAACGTTCAGATCCCGAAGTTCTTGGATTACGAAAAAGAAAGCCTGACCCCAACTTACGGTAAGTTCATCGCTGAGCCGTTCGAACGGGGTTATGGGCAATCCGTCGGGAACTCCCTTCGCCGGATCCTCCTGTCTTCGATCACTGGGGCGGCCGTGACTTCCGTCAAATTCGAGGGTGTTTCCCACGAGTTTTCGTCCATTCCGGGCGTTGTTGAGGACACGACCGAGATCATCCTCAATTTGAAAGAACTCAAGATCAAGCTTTATGGGTCGGGCCCCAAGACCTTGCGCATTTCCGCCAAGGGCGAAAGGAACGTCGTCGCCGCGGACATCCAAACCGACGCGGACGTGGAGATCCTCAATTCCCAGCTTCATTTGGCGACCTTGACCGAAGAGGACGCCGCGTTGGAATTGGAGATCGAGGTTGCCGAAGGCCGGGGCTATTCCCCCGCTGACCGTAACAAGAGGGAAGGACAACCGATCGGGGTCATTCCGATCGATTCCATCTTTACTCCCGTGACCCAAGTCAAATATTCGGTCGAATCCGCCCGTATCGGGCAGATGACCGATTATGACAAGCTCATCATGGAGATCTGGACGGATGGACGCATCCATCCGGAGGACGCTTTGGCCCATGCCTCCAAGATCTTGCGCGATTCCCTACAGATCTTCATCAACTTCGAGGAAGAACCGACCCAGCAGGACGATTCGGTCAGCGAGGAAGAAGAGCGGTTGCGTGAACTCCTTAATGAGAGCGTTGAGGAACTGGAATTGTCGGTCCGCTCAGCCAACTGCCTCAAAACAGCCAACATCAAGACCATCGGCGACCTGGTCCGCAAAAGCGAATCGGATATGCTGAAGTACAAGAATTTCGGACGTAAATCCTTGAACGAGATCAAAGAGATCCTGGGTGGCATGGGTCTTTCTTTCGGCATGGATGTGGACGCCATTTTGGCCAAGGGTAAGCCCATGGCTACAAGCAGGGTCGAAGCGAACGTTTAAGAACGAGGAGTCGAGGCTACAATGAGACATCAAGCGCATCATGGTCGTTTAGGGGTCCAACCGGCCCATCGCCGGGCTTTGATCCGGAATATGGTGACTTCCCTTTTGAAGCACGAGCGGATCAAGACCACGAAAGCCCGGGCCAAAGAGGTCCGTCGTTACGCGGAAAAAATGATCACCATCGCTAAAAAAGAGACCCTCGCTTCCAAGCGTCATGTTCTCGGTTTTGTCCGGGAAAGGGAAGTCGCCAACAAGCTCTTCAAGACCCTCATCTATCGCTACGCGGAACGGAAGGGCGGCTACACCCGCGTCCTGAAGTTGGGGTTCCGGCACGGGGATGGCGCGGATATGGTCTTTTTGGAATTGGTGGATCGAGTTGTCGAGGAAAAGCCCACTGAAACCAAGTCGGAAAAGAAGGAAAAGGACGAAACCGCTCCCGCCGTTGAGGCTCAGGGTGGCAAAAAGAAAAAAGTGAAGGATGCCTCCGCTACCGCTTAATCGTTTTTTTAGGCGAAATGAGGGCCTTTCCTTTGAACCATCTGTCCAGTTTTCTTTTGACCCCGTCTTTTTCATTACGTAGAATAACGGCCAAGCGAAACCTATGAAAATAACAACCCTCAAATCCCTGAAATTGTTTTTATCACTGGCGTTTCTTTTGGCCGTTTCCGTTGGGCAAGCCCAAACTGCCGATACGGGTCTTTCCGGAAGCCTCGAAACCAACCATCAAAACTATTTTTACAAGGACCCCAACAAGGCTTTTCTGTTGGCCTTTTTCCCCGGATTTTTGATCCATGGTTACGGCCATTTCTATGCCGAGGACCATTTGATGGGCGATGTTCTTCTAACAGGAGAAGTCGTATCTGTCCTATCCGTTGGTTTAGGTGTCTTGATCAAATCCGATACCAATACCTTCTCTGGCGGGATCTTGGGCGATAAAAATAACGCCGGAAACGTCGGAACGAACCTGATCTGGGGTGGGATCATCGCTTTTACCGGTTTGTGGATCGTCGATATGGCCCACGCGCCAACGGCGGCCAAGGACTATGACGATGAACACGGATTGAAGCCGATCGCTTATATGGACCAAAACCAACCCACACTCGCTTTGGCCTATCGTTTTTAATCCTTCCGATGGGTTTTTCCCCCTTCTAGGGGCCCCTTATGCCGCCGTTTAAACCCCTTGTTCTTCTTTTCCTCACATTCTTCTCGATACTATCAGCTTGTCATGCGGTCCTTCGAAATCGCGACCCCAGGTCAGGATTCGGATGGATGTTCACATGCCTGATCTTGATCGGTTTGGGACCCTGTCTCTATTGGTTATTCGGGGTGAACCGTATCCGAACCCACGCTAAAAAGATGAGCCGGTTAGGATATTGGCGGCATGGTTCGGAGATCCCCCGCGACGAAAAAACATACTCCTTTCCGGAAAATGACTCCTTCCATTCCAATGATTACAAAGGCCTTTTAAGTGTCGCCGAAAAGGTCGGAGGCAAACCCTTATCACCTGGGAACAAGATCGAGGTACTTCACAACGGGGAAGAGGCTTATCCATCCATGTTGGACGCCATTACCAAGGCGAAGTCGTTCATCTATCTTTCCAGCTATATCTTCGATTCGGATGGAATAGGGCTCGAATTCGTCAAAGCCCTTTCGGACGCTAAGGGCCGAGGGGTCCGGGTATGGGTCTTGGTGGACGCCTTTGGAGAGAAATATTCACCGAAGCCCATCAGCCATTTTTTGAATAGTGGCGGTATTGAAGTGGGGAGATTCCTCCCGCTCTCACTGTCCCTCAATAGCCTCCACTTCAATCTTCGGAACCATCGAAAGCTCCTGATCATCGATGGAAGATACGGTTTCACGGGTGGCATGAATATCCGCGGAAACAACTATGAAAACCCACAAGGGAAACGAAGGGGTATGACGGACCTTCATTTCAAGGTCGAAGGCCTGGTCGTTTCGGAGCTCCAAAAGGTCTTCGTGGAAGACTGGTATTTTTCCCGGAAAGAGTCGCTTCCTTGGGACGCCCCCACCTTTGAGCATCTTCCGGGGCGTTCGGTCTGTCGTGCCGTGAGCGGGGGACCGAACGAGGATTTCGAGAAGATCAATTGGATATTGATGGGCGCGCTCGCTTGGGCCAAGGAAAGGGTCAGGATCATGACCCCCTACTTCTTGCCCGATCGGGTGATGGTGGCCGCCTTGAACATGGCCAGTTTGCGCGGTGTTCAAGTGGAAGTCGTCCTACCTTCGGTGAATAACCTGCCCTACGTGGCTTGGGCCAATCGGGCGATATTGGGTGAAATGCTGGAGCACGGGATCAAGTTCTATTATCAGCCGGCGCCGTTCTCCCATAGCAAGTTGTTCGTCGTGGATGGGACCTATGCCTTGGTCGGGTCAAGCAATTGGGACGCAAGGAGCTTGCGATTGAATTTTGAATTGGATCTTGAGATCTACGACTCTAAGACGGCGGAGGAGCTTGCGGGACATTTCGACGGGATCAAATCACGGTCGGAGGAGATCACGTTAAAGGCGGTGAATTCGGATCCGCTTTTCATCAAACTTCGGGATTCCTTTTCGAACCTATTCGCTCCCTATTTGTGATAGGGAGCGAATAGGTTGAGCCTCTTTAGGAGGGTGTTACTTTTCGGTTTGAGGGGTGGAGTTGAAGCTTATGGTCTGGGGCTTTTGGGCATCGCCCGAGTTTTCCGCGTTCTTGAAGATCTGATTCGAGTTCTTGTGAGAGCCCTTGGTCAGGCGGTAACCCGCGGCTTCCAAAGCCTGTTTCCAACTCCCGAATTCCCTGCGAGCGGCCGAGTAGAGAGCCAAACGATCCCGATAGGTCGAGAGCAGATTGGGTGTTTCGGCTTTGCGGATCTCGTCCAAGACCTGGGTGCGTGACCACTTGGTCAGCTTTTTCCGGCGCCTGGCCTTGCCAGCCTCGAGGATCTGGTCATAGTCGATACCCGCCGCTTTGACGGCGTTCGACCAGCTGGAAAAATAACGGCGAGAGCAAGCGGCGGTGAAGAGAGGAATGTAGTTCTTGGAAATGTTGCTCGCCGAAATGTCGATGTTTTGTTTCTTCAGATCCTTGATCGTCTCGATGATCTTTTCTTTGGACCATTTTTGTTTCATGTCTAACCCCCAAGTTGGTATCGGAAAGTCGTTGAAAAATTTGTTATGACCTTTTGAGTCATAAACTAAGCAATGTTATGATATGTTATGTTATATTATGATTCAATGAGTTATAAAAATATTTGTTGAAATCCATTGTGTCTAAAAAGTTGCTTATTTTAAGGTTTTTTTAAAGAATTCCAGAATTTCAAAGAAAAACCCTGATTTTTCTGCTAATTCACCCGTTATTGCTCAATTTGTGAGTGTAATGGCCTATTACAAGGGACCCTCAAAGGGTTATTCCCGCCGTTGGGGACGACATTCCCTTTAATTAAACGCCTTTCTAACCGGGCTTTTGTTATTTTTGAGAGCGGAAGTCCCAAGCGATCCAGCCGACATTTCAGGGCTAGGCCAGGTGAATGAATACCCTTAAAGCTATTTTGGCGATATCCCTGTTCGTTTTCCTGACCCTTTCGCTTTATCTCGTTTTTTTCGTGACCGTCCCGGTCTTCAGGGACCCCCATGGTTTGTTGGTCATGAATGAACTACCCGTCCCCTCCCAAAGCAGTCTGATCAAAGAACTTCTCTTCGGGTCCGCGATCGTGTGCGCTTTATTGGGGACCCTCATGATGAACTGGGTCTCGAACTTGAGAGCTGGGACCCTGGGGATCCTCTGGGCGATGACCTATAGCTTCATTTGGTTCGACACGGTGGCGGCCCTTTGGACACAGACCCGCGAAAGGGATTATGCGGTTCTTTTCCTGCTGGGCGTCCTATTGATCGGTCTTTTCTTCGGTGTTCTAAGTTATTTGGGATTCCCCCAAGCCAAGACGGAACCGGAACAACCCTGGGGTATCGAGATCGTGCACGCTTGGTTGTGGGGCTGGATGTGCTTTTACTTCGGGCTTTCGGGTCGCTTCGTCTTCAATTCCATCTTTTATTCCACGGACCATTTTCCATTGGCGGTGGGTTCCCTCATCGTGTGTTTCATGAATTATCTCCTTTACCTTTATCTGAGGAAATCCGAGGGCAAAGCTATCGACCAAATGTCGCGGGTAGGCCGGATCGTTTTCATGGTGTGGATTGCCCTGCTCTTCGTCTTTTGGATCGGCCGTCAATGGATCGTTTGAGGGTGAAAGGCTATTCACCCACGATCTGGATCTATTTTGGTGCGCTTTTAGCCGGGAACTCGCTCCTCGGCTATTTTTCCTTGGACCCCCAAGTCGCGGGATGGTTTTTTTTGATCCTGGTTTTCTTGCCATTCGTTTTAATGTTGGTAG
>CAZLND010000050.1:0-12050 GCA_964560635.1 uncultured bacterium
AATCGGGATCATCGGGTCGGGAGTCGTCGCGCAAACCTTAGGGACGAAGCTGGTGGAATTAGGGCACGACGTGGCCTTGGGCACCCGTGACCCCCAGAAGCTGGACGAGAAGAAGAACATGGCGGGTTCGCTCAATGAATGGCTCGCGGGCGTGAAGGGCAAAGCCAAGGTCGTGACCTTCAAGGAAGCCGCTGCTCACGGAGAACTCCTCATCAACGCCACCCACGGCCAGAATTCGGTCGATGCCCTCAAGTTGGCCGAAGCAGGGAAAGTGGGAGCCAAGACCCTCATTGATACCGCTAACGAACTGGATTTCAGCAAGGGCTTTCCCATGGCGCTGGCCAGCCAAACCCGTTCCGTGTCCGAGGATATCCAAAAGGCTTTTCCGAACTTGAAGGTCGTGAAGTCCCTCAATACCTTGGGTGCTCCCCTTATGGTGAATCCCAAGATGCTCAAAGGCGGGGATCACACTATCTTCATGGCGGGTGACGACCCGGCTGCGAAAACCCAAGTGGCGGACCTTCTCAAGAGCTTTGGCTGGACCGATATCCTGGACTTGGGGCCCTTGATGGCGGCCCATGGGCCGGAAATGTACCTGGGTCTTTGGGTGGGCCTTTACGGTTCCTTGAAGAACGGCATGATCAACATCAAGGTCCAGCGCTAATAAGGAGTGATTACCGCGGGGTAATTACTTGAAGAAAGTCCCGGAAGACCCGACTTTCATTTCTCAAGGTTCGAGATTTCAAGGAGGCGCTTATGTTGAATATCAGATTAGCTAAAGATCGGGGCCACGCCGATCACGGTTGGCTCAATAGTTATCACACCTTTTCTTTCGCCAATTATTACGATCCCGAATTCCACGGCTTCCGTTCCTTAAGGGTCATCAATGAGGATCGGGTCGAGCCAGGTCAGGGCTTTGGCCGCCATCCCCACGACAACATGGAGATCCTCAGTTATGTGCTCGAGGGGAATTTGGAGCACAAGGACAGCATGGGAACGGGCTCGGTCATCAAGCCGGGGGACGTGCAGGTCATGAGCGCCGGGACCGGTATCACCCATAGCGAATTCAATCCATCCCCGAATGAGAAGGTCCATTTCCTCCAGATCTGGATGTTCCCGGATAAAAAAGGTCTCAAACCCCGGTATGACCAGAAGCATTTCTCGAAGGAAGAGAAAAGGGACCAGCTTAAATTGATCGGATCGAAGGAAGGCCGCGAGGGTTCGGTGGTGATCCACCAGGATATCGACCTCTTTGCCTCGCGTTTGAGCGAAGGGAAGGACCTTCAATATAAGATCCGGCCAAATTCGGGTTTTTGGTTACAGGTGGTCGAGGGCGAAATGGAAATCAACGGGTCAAAGCTTAAAGCCGGGGACGCCGCTTATGGCGAGGATGAGGCGGGGCTATCCCTCAAGGCCGACCAGGAATCCGAATTTCTCTTGTTCGACATTGGGAAAGACCGGGTCGCCAGCGGGAAAGTCTGAAGCTTTCCTTTATTTGGTCCGTAAAAAAGAGATCACGAACAAAACGCCCAAGATGGTATCGATGGTGGCGCCGGGGATGATATAGGGCCCAACGCGGCCCGACATCAAAAGTACGGCCACTGGGATGGCGAATGAGAACTTCTCGATGATCGAGGGGAGTATGAGAAGGCGGTATTTTTTCGGATCCGTCGAGATGATCAAGAAGACCACCTGAAAGGCGAGCCCGACCCCTATGAAGCCGTAATAGTATTCAGGGTGGGTAATGGCCGGGAGCGGGATGAACTGGGTTTTGTCCTCCACGAAATAAAAGGGAAGCAAGACCAGGATGCCGTAGATACCCGCCACGCGGAAAACCCATTTTGCGAATTTCATTCAAGATCCTTTAAGTTAGAAATAAGAATATCTGAGAAAGGTCAGGGTAAAAGCAGTCTTTTCTTGGCCACGGCTTTTCCTGAACCGGACTTAAAATACGTTTCTAAGTTTCGAGCATGCGACTCGGTTTCTACTGCGACATATGATTTTAGCTTAAGTGGTCGAAAAAGCTTTGTGGAAAGGACTTTGCCTTTTTTGTGAGAAGAGAGGCGGACCTTGAGATTATTGGTAGAGCCGATATAGATGTCACTATTGTTCAATTCAAGAAAATAAACGTACCACATAAATATCTCCCGTCTCCCTGCGCTAAAGCTTCGGGAGACACTCCTAGCTCTATTCGACTTCGGGGGCCGGCCTTTTTAAATGGCCAGCCACCCGAAGCTCGAAGAGCGTAGGGTGGCGGAGAGGGAGGGATTCGAACCCCCGTTACGATTGCTCGTAAATCTGATTTCGAGTCAGACGCATTCGACCACTCTGCCACCTCTCCGGGTCAAAACGCTAATTTAAGTTGTGGTTCTTTCGGCCTGTCGGTTCAACCGACTGCGTCTTCAGACGCATGGACGAAAGAGACATTTTATTACAATTCTTGATGGAAACTTTCGTCGCGCCCCTTCGGGTGCGACCGACCCGCTGCCACCTCTCCGGGTCAAAACGCTAATTTAAGTTGTAGATGAGACGTGACGAAGAACCTTATTTAAACTAAGGTTGCTTCGTCGTAACCGGGCCGCTATTCACGGCCCACTCCTCGCAATGACAGCCAAATCATACGATTGGCTTTGATTGAAGGAGGGGTATTGTAGAAGAATCAAAGCATTTCCGACAAGCTTACCTATGCCCGAATCTATTTAAATCCCCGTGTATTTATGCGAAATTAGGGTCATGAAAAAGACGTCCATCGCCAAGCTCGACCGGCAATATCCCAACCACGAATTGCTCGAAAAGACCGCACCCAAGAACCCCTTCCACCTTTTCCATCACTGGTTCGCCCAGGCCGCCAAGGCCCATCTTTTGGATCCCCACGCTATGGCTGTTTCTACCGTCAGTTCCACCGGGACGGTCTCTTCTCGAATGGTGCTCCTTAAGGCCTTGGATCCCAAAGGGTTTGTCTTCTTTACGAATTACCAAAGCCGTAAGAGCAGGGAATTGGGTCATCATCCCCGGACCTCCCTTTTGTTCTATTGGCACCAGTTAGGGCGTCAAGTGCGGGTGGAAGGCAGGGCGGTCAAGGTCTCTACCAAGGAGTCAGACGATTATTTCGCCACCCGTCCTCACGGGAGCCAGCTCTCCGCTTGGGCTTCCCACCAAAGCACGGTGGTGAAGGATCGGCAGGTCTTGGACAATCGAATGGCTGAGCTGGAAGAAAAGTATAAGGATAAAAAAGTGCCCCGGCCCCCCTATTGGGGCGGCTACCGGGTGCTTCCGGACGCCATTGAGTTTTGGAGCGGGAGGCGCAACCGCCTGCACGATCGCCTGCTTTACCGGAAAAAAGGCGGAAGCTGGAAGATCGAACGGTTGGCCCCCTAATTATGGAACCAGTCCAGGTCAAAGAAACTCGAACCAAGGTCATCCAAACCGTCACGATCGCGGCGGTGCTCATCCTTTTCTATCTGGCCTTGTGGGCCCTGCGGCGTGAGATCAAGCTCAACAACCTGCAGGATGTCCTTCAGTATTTCGAGGAGATATCCTATTCCCGTTTTTTTACGGCCTTGGCCTTTTCATTCGGAAGCTACTGGGCCCTGACCTTTTACGATTTTTTGGGACTTCGTCACATCAAGAAGACCCTCTCCTATGGGCGCGTGGCACTGACCTCCTTCATCGCTTATACCTTCAGCCATAACATCGGCGCGGCGCCCATCACGGGTGGCGGCATCCGCTACCGGCTTTATTCCAAATGGGGTTTGACGGCAGGCGAGTCGGCCAGTGTGCTGGTCATTTGCGGTATGACCTTCTGGGTCGGTTTCCTCACCATGGGCGCCTTCTTCTTTTTCGTCAAACCGCCCGTGCTCCCGCCCTTCCAACTGCCGGCGATGCATTTCCTTTTCTTCCATTTCCAATTCGACTCTACGGTTTTTTCCAACGTCATCTTCGGGGTCGGGGTCTTCTGCCTCTTGGGCATCGCGGGCTATCTTTTAAGCGCCTTGGTCTTCCATAGGACCATCAAGATATTCAAATGGCATTTCCCCACGCCCTCGGTGGGCATCGCCATGGGACAGATGGCGGCGGGCGTTCTCGACTGGACATGCTCGGGCTCGGTGCTTTATATCCTTCTGCCGCCCTCGGACATGACCTTCACGTCCTTCATGAGCATCTATCTGTCGGCCCAGATACTGGGCTTCCTCAGCCAGGTCCCCGGAGGTTTGGGAGTCTTGGATTGGTTCATCCTGGAAGCCCTGGAACCCGTTCTTCCCGCCACCAGCATCGCCGGGGCCCTACTGGCTTTCCGGGTCTGCTATTACCTCATCCCTTTCATTCTGGGCCTCTTCTCCTTCACCTTTTATGAGGTCGTGCGTAATAGGGAAAGGGTGAAACGAGCCTTGCGTATCCTGGACCGTTTCGCGCCGGACTTCGCGCCCCATCTTTTCTCCATCCTCATCTTCCTATGCGGTGCTTCGCTCCTCATTTCGGACGCCACGCCCGAGGTTTCCAATCGGTTGGTAAGGTTGAATGAATTGATGCCCTTGGGTCTGATGGAAGGCTCCCACTTCATGGCGGCCTTGGTCGGCGCGGCGCTTTTGGTCGTGGCCCGGAGCCTTCAACAGCGGCTGGAGTCGGCTTACACCGTGGCCCTGGTCCTTTTAGGGACAGGCGTGTTGACCTGTCTTTTCAAAGGGTTTGATTACAAAGAAGCCCTCACCCTCTTGGTAGTGTTCGGGGCACTGCTCATTTGCCGCCGCTATTTCCCCCGGCGCACCTCCATCTTCCAGCAGCGTTACTCCCCCATGTGGGTGACGGCCATCCTCTTTATCCTCTTGGGTTCCATCTGGGTGGGTGTTTTCAATTACCGTTATGAAGACTATTCGCCGGATCTTTGGAGCACCTTCGACATCGTGGAGGACGCCGCGCGGTTCCTGCGGGCGACCTTGGGAGCTTCCGCCACCCTGTTCATCTTCTCGATCATCAGTCTTTTGTCACCTACCCAGCCGGAGACGGAGTATCCCACCTCGACCCAATTGGCCAAGGCCCTGGAGGTCGTCAAAAGCTCCCGGCGGGCCCCGGCGATGCTGGCCCTCATGGGGGATAAGGCCCTCTTCTTCAACAAGCGGTCCGAAGCTTTCCTGATGTATGCCATCGAGGGGAAAAGCTGGATCACTCTGGGCGACGCCGTGGGGGACCCCAAGGACCGGCAGGACCTGGCTATCCGTTTCAAGGACCAATGCCACCGCAAAAAAGCCTGGGCGCTTTTTTACTTAGTGGACCAAGAACAATTCCAGTTCTACTTGGACATGGGGCTCACGGTCCTCAAGATCGCCGAAGAGGCGCGGGTGCCCTTGAAAAATTTCAAAGTGGACGCCCTCTTCTCCGGCGACCTCAAGAACGCCTACCAGCGGTTCAAGGACAAGGAAGAATTCACTTTCGGCATTCTCCCACCCGGCGAATGGCGCATGTTGTTGCCAGAACTGCGAAAGATATCCGAGGATTGGTTGACCAAGTCCAAGACCCGTGAAAAGGCCTTTTCAGCTGGTTTTTATGACGAGGAATACCTAAGGAACTTTTCCCTGGCGCTGGTCTGGAAGGAAGGGCATGTGGTGGCCTTCGCCAATGTACTCACCACCAACCATAAGGATGAGTTGGCGGTTGACCTGTTGCGGTCCGCAGTCGATTCCCCCGCCTTTTTGGAGGATTACCTAGTCTTGGAACTGATGCAGTGGGCGCGGGAAAAGGGCTACAAAGGATTCAACCTCGGCTGCGCGCCCCTCTTGGAAGTGGAGGAAACGCCGCTGGCGCCATACAAGGACCAGGTGGCTGGCATCCTTTCCCCTTACGCCCACGCCACCTTGTTGCCGGAGATCCGTAAGGATAAGGAGAGATTCAATCCCGAGTGGGTGCCCAAGTATCTAGCCACGTCCGGCACCTTGCCTTTGAACGTCGCCTTGAACAATATCCGCTCGCTCATCAACAAGGGCCACAGAGGGTAAAATTTTGAATTTTGAATTCTTAATTTTGAATTGAATCCGTGATGTTGGAGATGCCCGTTATTCGAGATCAAAAACCACATCCGACCCTTGTTTTATTAGCGGCCCTCTTCATTGTGGCTTTAATAACTGGTTGCGCGCCCATCGGGTATGAGCTGAGGAATACCGGTGTCCAGGCCACGGCGGAAGAGGCCATCCATAACGCGGAATATTTCCTCAAGGATAGGCCCAACTGGGAGATCGACTGTTCCCATTTCGTCCTGGCCTGCTACCATTCGCCCGAAATGGACCGGTTCTTCGGGAAATATAGTTACCTCAATCACAATCGCACCAAGGACTTGCGCATCTATCTCGAGCAAAAAAAGACAAGGCGGGCCCGCGCCGCCGATATCCAGCCTGGGGACATCCTCATTTTCAACAAGACCTACGATAAGAACCATGACGGCCACATCGATGACAAGGACACGGATACCCACTGCGCCCTGGTGGAAAGCTTCGGTAACATGATAGTGACCTATATCGACGCGTCGGAAAGCCGCAAACCCCCACGTCTGCACCGAAGGCGGTTCAGTTTTTATGACAGCGGGCCTAATGAGCATGTGGCCAGGGACCCAGCCACGGGGCGTCGTATCACCGCCCGGGAAACTTTTTTCGCGGCTTTCGCTGCGCCCTCATTTTAAAAGGATCTTGAATGTTCCGTGTTGTATTGATCGAGCCGGAGATACCCTGGAATACGGGCAACATCGGCCGCACTTGCCTGGGGGCGGGGGCGGAGCTCCATTTAGTTGGGCGGCTGGGTTTTCATCTGGACAACCAGCAGGTTCAAAGAGCGGGGCTGGATTATTGGGAAAAGGTGAAGCTTCATCGTCATGAGAGTTGGGAAGCTTTCCTAGAATCCTTACCTCCCAAGTCTGAGCTGTTCTTTTTCTCGACAAAGGGGAAGAAAGCTTTCTGGGACGCTGACTATCCAGCCGGGGCCTATCTCATCTTTGGCAAGGAAACAGCCGGGTTCCCCAAGAAGTTCTATGAGACTTATAAGGACAAGCTGTATCGCATACCCCAGGAAGACGAAAGTATCCGCAGTTTGAATCTTTCGACCTCAGCTGGGATCGTTCTATATGAAGCCTTAAGGCAACATAAAACCAAAAAAGGCTTTTAACCACCAAGTACACTAAGGGCACCAAGAAAAGCTGAGCAAAGATTAAGATTTGGTTTCAAAATTCGGATTTTTTAGTGGTTTTCTTGGTGCCCTTGGTGCCCTTGGTGGTGAAATGTTTTTGATGTAAGGAGTTGAAGTGAAAAAAGCCAATTTCTTTCGGCGGTTTCTCGCGGTGCTCATTGACTGGATCCTTTTCGGCTGCCTGGGGGCCATCCCCTTGGAGGCTGCGCTCAAGGGCGGCGGTTTGGGAGTCGTCAGCATCCTTTATGAGACCATCCTTATTTCCCAATGGAACGGTCAAACAATAGGGAAGAAGGTCATGGGCATCCGGGTGGTGAGCGCCTCGGGCGGGCCAGTGGACCTCCTGCACGCCTTCATCCGTTCTCTCGGTAAGGTCCTCTCTTGGATATGCCTTCTCTTGGGATATTTATGGATGTTGTGGGACGAGAAATCCCAAACCTGGCACGACAAACTGGCTGAGACCTATGTGGTGGAAAATTAACTTGGGCTTATCCTTTTCCGTGAGGGCGCTGGCTTTGTTGGCCCTTTTGGGCATCTGCTCCACCGGGTGCCAGACAACCTCCCTGCTGGTCCCCATCACGGACGCCCCGGCGCGGGAATATCCCGAGACCCCTCCCGCCATGATCCGCATCCCCGTCATCGTCTCCCTGCCCGTGGGGAACTTGGGCTTGAACCCCATGTCGAACCTGCTCACCGGCGACCTCAAGGAAGACATCCCCCGCTTGCTCAAACAGGTCGGTGGCATGACCTATCAATTGGCTCGGGACCCGCTCCATTGGGAGGTTTCCAAGAACAGTTTCTCCACGGTCATGCGCATGCGTTATGGCATTGCACAGAACGCGTTGGGCGCGGCGGTGAAAGGCGGGAAAACCGTCGAGGATTATCTGCCCGGCACGAAGGCCGAGAAGGAAACGGTCCTGGGCATCAGGACGGCCCTGCAATGGAACAAGGCTTGGCATTTAGAGACGGCGACTTCCTTATTGCCCGGGCAAATGGGGAAGGTGGCCAACACGCCCCAAAAAATAGATGAATTAGTTCGCCAAGCAGGGGAGAAGTATCTCAACAAGCAAAGCTCCCAGTTCGACGAGCGCCTGAGGATATTGACGGACCTGGAGCCGCGAGCAAAAGAAATATGGGCCGACATCCAGGAACCCATCTTCTTGGACAAGCGCATCTGGCTGGTCATCCAGCCTGAAACGGTCAGCGTGGGGCAATTGCGGTTGAACCCCCTTCATCCCCAGGTCTTGGAGACCGCCTTTGAAATGACGGCCCGGCCCCAGATCCTTTTCGGGGATACTCCCCAGTTGAACAAGAGGCCCTTGCCGCCCCTTATTCCTTTCCGCAAGGGGCCTTCCGGGTTCCACGCCTTGAGCAATGTGAAGATCAGCTACCCGGAAGCCACGAAGTTCCTCCGGGACAAGCGCATCGGCATCATCGGCCAGGTCATCCCGGGCACGGGCGACCGGAAACTCCGGGTCACGGACCTGCGGTTCTATGGGTCGGGTGGCAAAGTGGTGGCCGAGGTGCAATTGCAATACAACCCATTCCCCGTGAACCTGGGGGACAAACCGGCCAAGATGACGGTCTATCTGGTGGGCACCCCGCGGTACCAGCCGAAAAAAAGGCTTTTCGACTTGCCGGACCTGGATTTTGACGTGAAGACCAGCGATTTCCTAGTGCAGGTTGCGGAATGGATATTCAAGTCCGACATGCGCCGCGTCCTACGGCGTAAAGCCAAGGTGCCCATCGGCCCCAAGCTGGACGACCTGAGTGGGCGCATTTCGACCATTCTCAATCGTTCGTTGGGCCCCCACGCGGTCTTGAACGTTAGGGGCGTCTCCCTGAAGGTGCTGGATTCCTTCGCCGATAACGAGGGCATGAAGGCCCGTATAGCCCTGGACGGCGACACCGAGCTCAAGGTGGATTGGAAGTAAGGATGTTCTTTCCTGATTGACCGATTAAACCTAAAAACCCCAGCCTTGTTTTTTCAGACAAACTTCATTGATCGTTTGCTGGGCAAATTTGGGTTAGGAGGAAAAGGGGCCAAAGGTTAAAATCAGTCGTCGGTCTTTCCGGGTTTAGCCGCTTCAACCGTATCCCGAAGCCAGGAGCCCTGTCCCATGCCTGTTTTTCTTTTCAGCGATATCGAAGGCTCGACGCAAAAATGGGAAACCCATAAAGAGGCCATGGCCAAGGCCCTGGCTCTTCACGACGCTATCCTCCTGGCCGCCCTCTCCAAATTCGGCGGCAAGGTCATCAAGAACACCGGGGACGGCGTTTTCGCCATGTTCGAGAACCGGCAAGCCCTTCAATGCGCCCTATCCACCCAACTGGAAATATCCAAGAATGATTGGAGCTCGGTCAGCGGATTGAAGATCCGCATGGCCCTGCACGCGGGGGACGCGGAAAAGCGGGGCGAGGACTATTTCGGACCTGTCATCAACCGCACCGCGCGCATCCTGGCTACCGGATGGGGCGGGCAGATCGTCCTGACCCCCACCGCCCAATCGGCTTCAGACCTTCCGGAGGGGGGGAACCTCGAGAGCCTGGGGACCCATCTCCTCAAGGACCTTTCGTATCCCCAGCCCCTGCTCGGCCTCACGCATAACTCCTTGCCCCAGCAAAAATTCCCGCCGTTGCGCTCCTTGACCTCACGGCCCAACAACCTGCCCTCGCCCAGCACGTCCTTTTTCGGACGTGAATCGGAACTTAAGACCATCGCCGCTATCTTCAAAGACCCTTCCTGCCGCCTCGTGACCATTGTCGGTCAAGGGGGGATGGGAAAGAGCCGCCTGGCTATCCAAGCCGCCGCCGACCGGCTGGACGAGTTTTCCGATGGTGTTTACTTCGTGCCCTTGGCCCCGGTCCTCAGCCCCGCCACGCTGGCCACCGCGGTGGCGGGCGCCGTGCCTTTTTCCTTTTCGGGCGAGGCCGATGTGGCCAAGGAACTTTTTCGGTATCTCAAGGACAAGAACCTCCTATTGGTCATGGATAACTTCGAGCATCTGGTGGTGGGGGCGTCCTTCATCTCCGAAATGCTCAAGGCCGCTCCCCACCTCCGCATCCTGGTGACATCCCGTATCCGCATGAACCTTTCCGAGGAATGGGTGATGGAACTGGAAGGCATGCCTTTCCCCAAGGGCGAGGATGGCGGACCTTTGGAGACCTTCGGGGCGGTCAAGTTCTTCGTCAGTTGCGCTCAAAGGGCCCAGAGCGGTTTCGCCATGGGCGAGAAGGAAGCCAAGGAAGTGGCCCGCATTTGCCAGTTGGTGGACGGTGTGCCCCTGGGCATCGAGCTGGCGGCGGCCTGGGCCCGCACCCTTTCCTGCCAGGAAATAAGGGAAGAGATCGAGAAGAATCTCGACTTTCTCGCTTCCCGAGGAAAAGGGGCACCTGAGCGTCAGCAGTCCCTGCGGGCGGTCTTCGAGTATTCCTGGAACCTGCTTTCGGAGGAGGAAAAAAAGGCCATCCGCGCCATGTCCGTCTTCCGGGGCGGTTTCATGCGGGACCAGGCGGAAAAAATCGCCGGTTACTCGCTCATGCTCCTCTCGGCCCTGGTCGATAAATCGCTCCTGCGAAAAAGCTCTTCCGGCCGGTTCGAGATGCATGAGATCCTGCGGCAGTTCTCGGGTGAGAAGCTCAAGGAATTCCCCGATGAACAACAAGCGGCGAGCCTCAAGCACAGCCAGTATTTCTGCGAGTACCTGTCCACCCGCGAACAAGGCTTGAAGAGCAAGAACGAGGACAATCTTCTGATCGAGATCACCCGGGAACGAAGCAACATCCGGACGGCCTGGGAATGGGCGGTGGAAAAGGAGGACGCGGCCGGGGTGAACAAGGCCTGCGACGCCCTTTACTTGTTCTACGAGATCAAGTTCCTAGCTCAGGAAGGGGAATGGGCCTTCTCCCTGGCTTCCAACCGATTCGCCAAACCCTCGGGCGGGGAAACGTCCGAGAAGAAATTGGCCTTGGCCAAATGCACCGCCCGCCTTGGTTGGTATTGCTATCTGCAAGGACGGATGGACCAAGCTATCGAGTTGGTGAAAAGGGGCCTAGCCATGGCCGAGGCGCTCAAGGTCACCCCGGAGATCGGTCAATGTTTTCATTTTCTTTGCGTCCTTTACCGGTCCCAGGGTAAGTTCGACTTGCAGGAAGAATGCGCCAAGAAGAGCTTAGCCCTCTTCAATGAACTTCATGACGAATGGGGCATCGCCTGGTCCCTCTATCACTTGGCCCAAAGGCCCAAGCAAATGGGCGACTTGACCAAGGCCCAGGAATATTTCCTGGAGAGCCTGGAACTTTTCCGCAAGATGGAATATGAGGACGGTGTGGCCTGGACCCTGTTCGGGCTAGGGCAGGTCTCGGTCCAGCGGCAGGAATACGAGGACGCCAAGCGGTTCTTCAACGAGAGCGCGGCCATCTTCACTAAGCACGGCAACAAGGTCTCCGCGGGATGGATCTTCATCGATATGGTGCGCATGCACGCCCACCTGCGGGAGCACGAGACGGCTTTTCGCTTGGCCCGGGAAGCCTACGACGCCTTTTCAGCCTCCGGTTATCCCATGGGTGTGGCCTGGGCCCAATATTATTGTTCCGAGTCCGCCTACAACATGGAGAACTGGGAGGAAGCCCTGCGCGCGGGCCGCGACGCCCTAAGGGTCTTCACCGAAATGGCCAACCTTTTGGGCCAGGCCTGGGTCTATACCAACCTCTGCCGGGCCTCCAACAAGAGCGGGCAGTTCGAGGGCGGTCAGATCTACGGGCGCAAGGGAGTGGAGACTTTCGAGAAACTCGGGGACCGGGAAGGGGCGGGCGCTTGCACCCACAATCTGGGTCGTTCTGAGATGGGGATGGGCAACCTAAAGGCCGCCGAGAAGCTCTTC
>CAZLND010000051.1:0-8037 GCA_964560635.1 uncultured bacterium
CAAGGCCATGTGCGCCGATATCCGACTCCTCGCCAAGATCGATGCCAAGAAGTGGGAGTGGAAGGACCTTCTCCTCGTCCCTCTTCACCTTTGGAATTTAAGCACGGCCTTTCTGATCAAAACTCCATCCTTTGCTCGCAAGTTCAAAGACCCCTTCCTGCGGGAAGTCTTCGATCTTTCCGGAATGGAGAGGTTCCCCGTCGGCATCCTCTTCCTCACGCTGGCCTGGCACCATAACCGGAATGGGGGTTATCCCATCGGAGGCTCCTTGGCCTTTGCCAAGGCCATTGAAGAGCGTTATCGGAATTTGGGAGGGCGCATCCATTACCTGTCCAAAGTAGAAAAGATATTGGAACGGGAAGGACGGGTCGTAGGGGTCAAACTCCACGATGAGAGGGAATATTATTTTGACCGCATTCTCTCGGCCGCGGACGGTCACTTGGTCTTCGAGCATCTGCTGGGAGGCCGATACAACCACGAAAAACTCTATCGGCGTTTCCTGGAACTGGAACCCTTCAAGTCCATGGTGATGGTCAATTTCGGGGTCCGCCGGGACTTTTCCCAAGAACCCCACTTTTTGAACATTCCTCTCAAGGAACCACTGATCGTTGCGGGTGAGTTCCAAGAGCGCATAGCTATCAGGCACTATGCTTACGACCCCACCTTGGCACCGGCAGGAAGGACCATCGTGCAAGTGGGATTCGCGGGGGGTTATGACTATTGGAAAAAGCTACATGAGGACCGGGTCTTGTATGACGCCGAAAAACACGCGCTGGCACAGAAGGTATTGGCTTTGTTGGAAGAGAGATACCCCGGCATCACGAGCCAAGTGGAGATGACGGATGTGGCCACGCCGGTTACTTTTGAACGTTATACCCACAACTGGAGAGGGTCCATTGAGGGTTGGCTTCCCGATCTCAAGTCCATGGTCAGCCCCCTTCCCAAGACCCTCAAGGACCTAAAGGGTCTTTACTTCGCGGGCCAATGGGTGATGCCTGGCGGGGGACTGCCGACCTGCCTGATGACCGGCAAGGGCATCATCCAAAAGATATGTAAGGAAGACGGGCGGACCTTCACGACAAGTTTGCCGCCTGAAGCACCAACCAAGGGGGCTTTGGTCAAGGTCCTGACCCAAGAGGAAAAGGTACTCGTTACCCGTTGATGGTCACGTAAAAACACGTCCAAGCGCCACGGGGTCATAGTACAATTTGCCGACTTGAATTGACTTCCCCAAGGAACCCCGTGGCGAGCGAACCTTATCATTCAAAACCCTTCACGAGTGAGCATGGCTACACGGACGGCATCGAAGGCCCGGCTTGCGACAAGCAGGGGAACCTTTACGCGGTCAATTTCGCCAAGGAAGGCGGTATCGGGAAGGTCGCCCCGAACGGCCAGGCCGGACTGTATCTTGAACTGCCCGCGCCCAGCGTCGGCAATGGCATCCGTTTCCGTCGGGACGGCACCATGCTTATCGCCGATTACGTGGGGCATAAGATCTATCAGGTGGATCCCCAGACCCATCTGTCTTCGGTTTTCGCCCACGATCCCACGATGAACCAGCCCAACGACATCTGCATCACGGCCTCGGGTCTGGTCTTCGCTTCCGACCCCAAATGGAGCGACGCCACGGGGCGGATCTGGCGCGCGGGGTTGGACGGGAAGCTGGTCTTGGTCCAGGAGAACATGGGGACCACCAACGGCATCGAGATCAGCCATGATGAAAAGACCCTTTACGTGGACGAGAGCTTCCAACGGCGCATCTGGGCCTTTGACCTGAGCCCCAGCGGGGAATTGTCGAACAAACGCCTGCTCATCGAGTTCCCGGACCATGGTTTGGACGGGATGCGCGTGGATGTGGAGGGCAACCTTTATGTGACCCGTTATGACAAGGGCACCATCGCCAAACTAAGCCCCGCGGGCAAGGTCCTTTTGGAAGTGAAACTGCATGGGACCCGCCCCTCCAACCTTTGTTTCGGTGGACCGGACGGTTGTACGGTCTATGTCACCGAGGTGGACCATGGCCGTATCGAGACCTTCCGGGTCGAGAAGCCCGGCCGCGAATGGCTTTTGTGGAATTCGTGAAGTAACCACCTAGTAAGTCGATTCTTTCCCCATCCATAGCAATCCTTGTTATCCACGGGTATAAAAAGACCCTCGAATTTCATTTTTGGAGATGTTCATGAACCTTTTTTCCCCATTCAAACTTGGCAAGATGGAACTACCCAACCGCATGGTCATGTCGGCCCTGACCCGTTGCCGGGCGGTGGAGGGCAATGTTCCCAATCCGTTGGCGGTGACCTACTACACCCAAAGAGTTTCGGCGGGGCTTATCCTCACGGAAGCCACTCAGGTGGCCCCCATGGGACAGGGTTATCCCCATACACCGGGCATCCATACATCCGAACAGGTCAAGGGCTGGATCAAGGTGACGGACGCGGTCCATGCGGCCGGAGGGCGCATCTTCCTGCAGTTGTGGCATGTGGGTCGGGTTTCGCTCCCGGATTTTCACGGTGGGGAACTGCCGGTCTCCGCTTCGGCCCTGCCGGTGGAGGGGGACCTTTTCAACCTGAAGGGTGAAAAAAAGAAGATCGTGACGCCCCGGGCCCTGGAGCTTTCGGAGCTACCCCAAGTGGTGGAGCAGTTCAAGAAGGGCGCGGAAAACGCGGTGGCGGCCGGTTTTGACGGGGTGGAGATACACGGGGCCAATGGTTATCTTTTAGAACAATTCTTGAAGGATGGCGCGAACCATCGCACCGATGCTTACGGGGGCAGTTTGGAGAACCGTATGCGCTTGCCGCTGGAAGTGGTGGACGCGGTCGTAGGGGTCTGGGGCCCGGAGCGGGTTGGTTATCGCATCTCTCCTCATTTCGACTATTATTCGATGTCCGATTCCAACCCTGTGGCGACTTACACCGCTTTCGTCCAAGAACTCAACAAGCGAAAGTTGGTCTATCTGGATGTGGTGGAGGGTGTGATGGGGCCGCGAAAACCCTCGGTGGATAAAACTTTGGTGACGCCCATCGTCCGGAAACTTTTCAAGCAAACGCTCATGGTCAACGGGGGTTACAACGCCGAATTGGGGAAGCAGGCTATCGAGAGAGGTGAGGCCGACCTGGTTTGTTACGGGACCTTGTTCCTGGCCAATCCCGATCTACCCGAGAGGTTCCAGAAGAACGCGCCTTTGAACGCACCTGATCCTTCCACCTTTTATGGGGGTGGGGAGAAAGGCTACCTCGACTATCCGAAGTTGAGTTGAGAGCGGTCGGGAAGGACTAAAGCGATTTTAGGGTGTTCGTTAAAAACGATATCCGTTCAAAAAATAATTCAAAGACCGACTTGGAACGGAATTTTAAAAAAAATTTGGATCAGTTTTTTTAGCGCGATGTTAAAATTTTTCCAATATGAATTTTTTCGTGAGCGTCGCCTCTCCCATACTTTTTATCCTCAAGAGATACGTGCGGTGGTCGGAGCTTCGCAAATACAAGGAAGCCCTTCGGCGAAACCCCCATGACCACGTCTTGAGGGCTCGTTACGCCAAGCTTTGTTTGGACAGCTATTTCCAGGATTCCTCCTCCAAGACCCACATCGTCGAAGCCGTCAACCAGTTCGAGAATATCGTTCATTCCGAGGTCATGGACCTGGAAATGTTCTATCTCATGGGCAAGTACTACCAGGGAAAGGACGACAAGAAGGCCATCGAGGTCTACCGGGATGGGATCAAACGTTTCAACGACCATATGGCCAAGACCCCGGGTTTTCGCCACGAACAAATTGAAACCGCTTTCTCATTGGCCCTGAGCCTTTTGGCGCTTGAATCGAACAATGCGGACCCGGAACTTGAAAAATTCTTCAAGATCATCCGGCGGACCTACCTGAAGAACTTCCTGGATCAGAAAGCGGACCTAAATCCCGAGATCTTGGTGGAAAAGTCAAAAGGGGACTCTCTTTTCTTTCATTGACCGTCTTGTTTTCGTTGGTCAAGTCGTCTTTTTGACTTATAATCCCATCAGTCGTTCACGAATCCAGAGGAGAGACCTAATGAAAAAAGCCGTCTTGATCCCGTTCTTGGTCCTGTTGTTCCAACTCATTGTGACGAATTCTTTCGCGGTCCCTGTTCCTTTGGTAGCCGCTGGAGGAGTGGTCGTTCTTTTCCCTGAAGTGTTGGGGCTGGATTCCTCCAAGAGCGAATCGGCGGTTCCGAAAAAGGGGCTCAGTGAGTTCGCCGCGCTCAATAACACCGCCGAATTTTCGAGCCTGTTGAAACAAACGGCCGGTGGCAGCTCGAACACGTTGGATATCCTCAAGTAATTCAGGAGCTCCCATGAAAAAGACCGCTTTAGTATTGTTCCTGGCTTTGTCGTTCCAACTCATCGTGACGGCTTCTTTCGCGGGTCCCATTCCTCCAGCTGCTGGAGGAGTGGTCGTTCTTTTTCCGGAATTGTTGGGTTTGGACTCCTCTAAGAGCGAATCGGCTATCCCGAAAAAGGGGCTCAGTGAGTTCGCCGCGCTCAATAACACCGCCGGATTTTCGAGCTTGTTGAGACAAACGGCTGGCGGCAGTTCGAACACCCTGGAAATCTTGAAGTAAGATAAGACTTCGTTCTTCAACTGAAAGGTCGCCCCTCCAAGGGCGGCCTTTTTTGTTTTTAGCTCGTTCCTGTGATGGGATCCAAAACACTTAAATAACCTTCCTTTTTTGGCTGTCCTCCCTTATCCTTTCCCCCCTTATGGCAATCCTTTTGAGCTGTCAAAACTTGTCGAAATCCTTCGGGGCAAGACCCCTTTTCGAGAAGCTGTCCTTCGGGCTTTTCGAGGGTGAACGCACGGGCCTGATCGGTCCCAACGGCACGGGCAAATCCACTCTATTAAAGATACTAGCGGGTGAGGAAAAGCCTGATGAAGGCCTCATCTCCCAACGGAAGGGTTTGCGGGTGGGTTACCTACCCCAGCAAGACAAGTTCGAGAACGCTGAGAAGGGCCTGACCGTCCGTGGGGCTGTCGTGAAGGGGCTGGAAGGCCTTCTATTAGAAGATTGGGAAATGGATATCCGAGCGGACGCCGGACTGGAAGACGCCGGTTTTGCGGACCCGGAACAGGAAGTCGCTAGGCTCTCGGGTGGATGGCGTAAAAGGCTGGCCATCTTGATCCAAGTCTTGCGGGAACCGGATCTGTTGCTCCTGGATGAGCCCACCAACCACTTGGACTTGGAAGGCGTGCTTTGGCTGGAAGGTTTCATGGCCAAGCTCAACTTCGCTTTTTTGGTCGTGACCCATGATCGGCGTTTCCTGGAGCGGGTTTCCAACCGCATCATCGAGCTCAACAAGCGTTTCCCCGAGGGCTTTTTCGCCAACGATGGCAATTACAGCCAGTTCCTGGAAAAGCGCGAGGACCTTTTCAGCACCCAGGCCAAGCACGAGGACACGGCGGCGAATCAGGTACGCCGTGAGATCGAGTGGCTGCGCCGAGGTCCCAAGGCCCGACAGACCAAACAGCAGGCCCGCATCGACCGTGCCGGGGAATTGATGGAAGACCTGGATGACCTGAAGTACCGCAATTCCCAGGGCAAGAGCGTGGACATCGACTTCACCGGAAGCGAGCGCCAGACCCAGCGCCTGGTGGCCGCCTCCAAGATCGCCAAGGCCCTTTCGGGCCGCAAACTTTTTGGACCCCTGGACCTGCTCCTGACCCCCGGCGACAAGCTGGGTCTTTTGGGCGAGAACGGAAGCGGCAAAAGCACTTTGCTTAAGATATTGGCGGGAGAGACCCAGCCTGATTCGGGGACCTTGAAGCAAGCTGACCAATTGCGGGTGGTGACTTTCGACCAGCACCGGGACCAGTTAGACCTTAAGCAGACCCTGCGACAGGCCCTTTGCGAAAAGGGCGACTATGTGTTCTTTAGGGAAAGACCCATTCACGTGGCAAGCTGGGCGACCCGGTTCCTTTTCAACGCCGATCAGCTGGACCGGCCTTTGAGCCGCTTCTCGGGCGGGGAACAGTCCCGGGTCCTCATCGCCAGGCTCATGCTCAAACCGGCCGACCTTCTCTTATTGGACGAACCCACCAACGACCTGGATATCCCCTCACTGGAAGTGTTGGAACAAAGTCTGGCGGAGTTCCCGGGCGCCCTGGTGCTGGTGACCCACGACCGTTATCTGCTGGACCGGGTCAGCCGCCAGATATTGGCGTTGGATGGCAAGGGGAACGCGGGGTTCTTCGCGGACCTATCCCAATGGGAAGCCTGGCGGGAAGAGGAAAGGGCCAAGCCCAAGGGGAAACCTGTGGAGCCCGCCAAACCCGCGGCTCCGGCGGTTCCGCCTAAACCCAAGAAGGCTTTATCCTTCAAAGAAGAAAAAGAACTCAAGGAAATGGAGAAGGCACTCCATGCCGCGGAAGATAAAGTGAAGGCCGCCAAGACCCTGTTGGATGATCCAAAGATCGCCACGGACGTAACTGAACTCCTCAAACGCCAGCAGGCTGTCGAGGCTGAACAGGCCAAGCTGGACACCCTTTTCAAGCGCTGGGAAGAACTGGAAGCCAAGAGCCATAAGGCGGAAGTAGGGTAATCCGTTTGACTTAAGGGTCAAGTCTTGCGACCTTTATCACTTTGAGAGCACTAGGCTCTTATCGAGTTTAATAACCCCGATTAATCCCTTTTAACCCCCAATAGGGTCTATAGTCAAAGAACGACCTTTTCGAGCGGAACCCTCCTGCTTTAGAAGTTTTCCCCACCCATCGGCCGTGAATCGAAAGGAAACCCACCATGGCATTGAACAAGGAACAAGTGTTTAAAAAGATCACCGAGGAAGGGGTCGTTGTCCTCAATATCCTGCCGAAGGAAGCCTTCAAGAAGATCCATATCAAGGGCTCGGCTAGCCTACCCTTGACGGCGGACACCGCGGACTTCTGCAAGGAAGCCGTCGCGAAATTCGGGAAAGACAAAAGTTTCATTGTTTATGGCGAGCGGTTCGGCCTGTTGGACAGTTACATGGCCACCCGTGCGCTCATCGCCGAGGGCGTCCATGTGGAGAATTACCCGGGTGGTATCCGGGAATGGCACAAGGCGGGCATGCCCGTGGAAGGGACCGAGCTGGAAAGAGGCATGGCATGAACATTGTGAAGTTCTCGAAGGCGGTCTGCCAAAGCTGCGGCTCGCCTATCCTCAAAGAGATGGACCGGGGCACGGAAAAAGGGGGGGACTTTACGGACCTCTATTGCCGCCGCTGTTACCGGCTGGGGATCTTCACCGAACCCCAAATGACCGTGGACCAGATGAAGGAAACCATCCGCAAGAAGATGGTCGAGATGCAGTTCCCGCGATTTTTGGCCGTCTTGATGGCCAACCGGGTCTATACACTGAAGCGCTGGGAAGCTCTCAAGGCCTAACGTCTTTAAAATCTTAAGTTTCAAGCAAGGAAAGCCGCATGAATGGCCCGACCCAAAGCGAGATCAATGATTACATGGTGATGTTGCTCAAGATATGGGAAAAGACACCCGCGGACCAATCAGCGGTCTTCAACGATAATCGTATCTGTGAGAACACCCAATGGGATGCCAAAAAGGTCCGTGCCATAAGGGAACATTGTTCCACACTTGGTTTGGTCCGCTATCAATTTGAAGGAGCCAAGGATTACACCCTGACCCCGGCTGGTCTTGATTCGGCCCGGGGGTCGAGGCGTACGCAGATACTCGCCAGTCCCAAACCTTTCTGACCCAGGCGTTCAGTTCCCGGGGGTCGGAATGGCCACCGAGCCGATATGGTCCAGGTCCCTTTGACCGCCATTCAGGTCCATTCCATAGCCATAGAGCCAATGATCCTTAAGGCCCTTGACCGCGAGTTCCTTCAAGTCGAGATCCAATTCGAAACCGCAGAAATCAAGATCACCGCTTCGTGCCCCGAATTTTCGGATAAGGACGGCGGTCTTGACCGGCCCGCCCTTCAAGCCTTCCATTTCCTTTTTGAGAAGCTTTAGGGTCAACCCTGAATCCACCAGGTCGTCCACGATCAGGAAGCCGGTGCCGTCCCCTGCCGCGGCCGGC
>CAZLND010000051.1:8047-12004 GCA_964560635.1 uncultured bacterium
GGCGGGGAAAGGGGATTGGAATTGCCGGTCCTTGAGCAGGGTCGTTCCGTCGGTCCCCTTGACTCGGATCTCATGGACCTGGATCGAGAGACCAGGTATCCGCTTTTTCAGGGCTGCCGATAGATCGCGGGTGAAGGGTTTGGCGCCCTCCAGGATGCTGACCAGATCGAGGCCTTCCGCTGGGGTCCCTTCAAGCCAAAGGGTAATCTCACCCGCAAGTCGTTCAACGGTCGCTTGGATCTGCTCTCGGCTGAAAACAACGCTTTTGGCATGTTCGCTCATGGGTGGATTTTAACACTCCCTGTCCCCCCGCTTGGGTACAATGTCCCCGCTTCAAAAACCCATCTGGAGGAATCAAATGAGTTCCATCATAGGCTTGCTCATCTTAGGCGCCGATATCTATGCCATCCTGACCATCGCCCAAACCAAGGCCGAAACCATGAAAAAGGTGCTTTGGATCCTCTTGGTCCTGATCCTTCCCATTTTAGGTCTCATCATCTGGTACTTTGCCGGTCCCAAGAAGTAAGTCCGAAGTAGTCCTCGAGGCGGAAGGGGTTAACCCTTCCGCCTTTTCTTTTATCCGGCTTCGCAGGAAACCTCGCTTTTCAGCAGGGGTTGAGTGCGGAAACGTTCTGGCTACGCCGGATTTCGTTGCGAACCGCGAGGATAACCCGGCAAAGCCTGTTTTGGCGGAGTCGGGTCAATTTTGGTCCCACGGGCTTTGCCCGTGGGACTCCATCCAAGTGCCCAAAAAACAGGGAAGTTCCTACCGGAATTCTTACCCGAAGTTAACCGGCGGTTTGTGGTAAAAAAGGGTAATTTTGGGTATGCTTACGCCTCTATTGAACCGGGTAACCTCAAACGAATAAAGGCTGAAACCTTATGATGTTCACGAACACTTTCTCCGAGAGCGATATTGTCGAGGCCGTCAACCAGACCGCCGCCTTCATCAAAGCCCAAAGGGAAGTCTTTTTAGAGCGAGCCCGGCCACTTGCCGAAGTGGAACAAGAATCTTTCAAGCCCTTCTTCAGCGAGGCCATCCTGAAGACCACCCGGTTCGTACGCAAAACCGACGGCCCCATAGAGACCCCCGATTTCCTCAAGGCGATCACTGAACGAGGCGTGGTTTATTCATTGGATCGACTTGAAGCCATCACTTTTATGGACGTGGTCCTTTCCTATCATGAGTTGGAACCCAACGTGCAATTCCACGAACTGGTCCATGCCGTCCAGTACCAGAAAATGGGCCTCAAACAATTCGCCAACAAGTATGTGCGCGGGCTCTTGTCCCGGGGGAGTTACGAGAAGATCCCCTTGGAGGTCAACGCGCGTCTTTTAGAGGACGCTTACTTTAAGAACCCTACCCAGCCCTTCTCCGTTGAGCAAGAAGTCCAGCGCTGGATCAACGAGAACAAGTTCTAGTTCCATTTTTCCGCTGTGTCCAAGCGGGCAGAGGTCTAACCCCAAAAATTCGGCCCTTCATTCCCGGTTTCTCCACTCATATTGACCGTCGTCATATTCGATTCTGCCCAGCAAATGGCAAAATGCTATTTGCTGGGTTCCTTATCTTTTGGAACGTCCTGTTTCAAATCACTTACAACCTCTGGAATGTGTAAAATAAGACCCAAGAATTGACATCCGGAGGAACGAGAAATGACCCAATTTTCGGGCGATATTCATTTACGGGGCTCCTGGCGACGAACATTCATCGTAATGGCTCTTCTTGTTCTGACCTTTCCCGGGTCTTCCTGGGCCAAAGAGAAAGCTTCCCCCACTCCCGAAAATGATATTACTGAAGAAGGGGACGAACCCTCTTCCGCCCCCGCTGACCTGTCCCAAATGAGCCTGGAAAAATTGGCCGACCTGGACGTACAGGTGACCTCCTCGGCCAAAAAGCCCGAATCCCTTCGGGACGCTACTTCGGCGATCTATGTCATCACTTCCGAGGATATCCGCCGCAGCGGCGCGCGCGATCTTCCGGATCTCCTAGCCATGGTGCCCGGGGTGCAAGTGGCCCGCCAATCCGCCAATGAATGGGCCATCAGCGCCCGGGGTTTCAACGCCCAATACAACAATAAGATGCTGGTGCTGGTGGACGGGCGGAGCGTCTATGACCCGGTCTTCGGCGGCGTGCAATGGAATGAACAGGACGTATTCCTTCCCGACGTGGATCGCATCGAGGTCATCCGTGGGCCCGGTGGGACCCTTTGGGGCTCCAACGCGGTCAATGGGATCGTCAACGTCATCACGAAAGACACCAAGGACACACAAGGGACCTACCTTTCTACTTTGGGAGGGCTCAACCTCTACCCTTCAGGAACCACCGATCCCCGGATCATCAATAGCCGGCTCCTGGTCCGGGTGGGCGGCAAATCCTCCGACGATCTTTTCTATCGGTTCTACGGCCAATTCTCCAGCCAGGGACCCTCGGTGAATCCCCAAGCCGATTCTTATGAGGCCGCTTTGGGCAATACCTGGAACGACGCTTGGTACGATTTCCGGGTCGGGACGCGAGTGGATTGGCACACCGAAAAGGACCAAGTGACCCTGGAAGCCGGTGCTCAAAAGGGTTATTTCCAATATGCCCGTTTGACCACTGCCGTGGATTTTTTCTTCGAACCGGACAACTTCGTCACTGGCAACGACTTGAACACACAGGTGGACCAGAACGCCCATCTTTTACTGCGGTGGACCCGGGATTTCTCCGATGGCTCCCAGATAATGGCATTGGGGACCTACGAATACCACAACCTCACCACTCTCAACGACGACCGGGTCAACAACCTGGGGCAGGCTGAGGTCCAATTCCAACACCGTTTCCCCTTGGGTTCCTGGAACGAAGTCACTTATGGGGGTAATTTCCGCAATTACTCGGACCAGTTCCTGAACCCTGAGAACGAATATTTCACTCCCCAAGACCAGGTCCTCAACATCTATGGGGGCTATCTGCAGGATCGGTTGACTTTGGTGGACGGGAAGTTGTTCCTCACCGGCGGGGTCAAGTTGGAAAAAAACTCCTATACGGGCGACGAATGGCAGCCCTCGGGGCGTATCCTTTTCACCCCGGATGACAAGAACAGCCTTTGGGGAGCGGTCTCAAAAGCCGTTCGTATCCCCGTTCAGGTGGGGCGGACCGCCAGTATCTATTTCGTCGGCGTCCCCGCCGATAGCTTTGGCGCGGGGGATCCCCCCGTCAACACTTATGGCGCATTCGTCCCCAATTCGAACCTGGGAGTGGAGACCCTGGTTTCTTACGAATGCGGGTACCGGACCAATCCCACGAAGGATTCCTCCATCGATCTGGCGGCTTTTTACAATCATTACGAGGGACTGTTCAATTTCGTGCTCGTCAACGGCCAGTTCTTCTCGCCGGCGGGCGGCATCATCGATTCCTCCCTACTGGCCGTCCAACCTCAGAACGGGGGGGTAGGGGACATCTATGGGGTGGAACTGGCCGCCCAATGGAAGCCCCTTTCTTCCCTTCGGTTGAACTTTTCCTATACCTACCAGGACTATGACCAAAATATGGTCATGGCTTCCAATATCGAGAGTGGTGCGCCCCCGCCGCACAACCTGGTCAATGGCCGGGTCTATTTCGACCCCGTCAGCGAGGTGGAGTTGAACAGCTCGGTCTATTTTACGGATACCACTTATATGTACGATCCTCTCGACCATACTCACATCGTTCCCTCCTATTGGCGCTGGGACATGGGCGCGGCTTGGAAGCCGGGGGAGGGTGTGCGTTGGGAGGTCGGTGCAACGGACTTGGAGGGTGGTCATGCCGAGACCCTTCCTTCCGCTTATGTGGATCCGGCCCAGGTGGTTCCATCCATTTATAGCCGGATCAGCTTAGAGTTTTAACAGAGAGAAGAAAGGTGTTCCTTGATCCGTAAGATGTTCGTCATCTTAGCTTTAATGTTCTTTGACACCCCGACCCATCCCCTATGGAGCGCGAGC